>NZ_VUMX01000006.1:0-92099 GCF_009695985.1 Lactobacillus porci | reverse complement strand
ACTGACAGTTCTGTATAATTCATAGTAAGAAGGGCTCCCCATGTTTTTGTCGTTATTAACATTGTAAGGGACAACCCTTCTTTTTTTGTTATCTAATTTCTATTTACACAAGAATTTATACTGAACCTAAAAAATCGTTCTGAAACTTTTGCTTAGTTTCAGAGCGATTTGTTTTTCACGCGACTGTTTTATTTTCTTCTTAATTTTCAACCCGCTGACTGGTGATCAAGTCGGCGGCATTCTTTTCGGCCGCTTCCGTAACCCGGTTGCCGGCCATCATCGTGGCAATCATCTTCACGCTCTCAGCCTCATCCAGGGCCCTGACCTTGGTGAAGGTTTCCCCGTCTGCCACCTGCTTGCTGATGGCGAAGCGGTGGTCGGCGCTGGCTGCAACCTGCGGAGCGTGCGTGATGGCAATGACCTGCTTGTCCTGGGCGATGGCATGCATCTTCTTCCCGATGGCAGCGGCCACGCGGCCAGAGACCCCGGTGTCGATTTCATCAAAGACCATGGTCCCGACCGGCTCAACCTTGGAGAAGATGGACTTAAGGGCCAGGATCAGGCGGGATTGCTCACCGCCGGACACGATCTTGACCAGTGGCAGCAGCTCCTCGCCCGGGTTTGGCGCGATGTAGAAGGCCAATTCATCCGTCCCCTTGGCATTGTAGGTCGCGGACTTGGCAAAGTGCACGGAGAAGCGGGCCTTTTCCATGTAAAGGTCAGCCA
The DNA here is from genome assembly GCF_009695985.1 of Lactobacillus porci. Classification (NCBI taxonomy): domain Bacteria; kingdom Bacillati; phylum Bacillota; class Bacilli; order Lactobacillales; family Lactobacillaceae; genus Lactobacillus; species Lactobacillus porci. The sequence goes on along the minus strand of NZ_VUMX01000006.1, from coordinate 91,373 downwards.
ATTCCTGCTTGATGTCGCGCTCCAGCCGCTGGCCGGTCTGCAGGCGCAGCTGGTGCAGCTTGGCCGCTTCATCATCAAGCTTTTCGGCCACTTGGGCGATCTGCTTCTTAAGTGCTTCTTCATCCAGGCCGCCGGTCTCAAACTGGCTGAGCTCTTTGGAAACCTTGCTGTAAAAGGCAAAAACGTCTTCCAGGCTAGGCCCGTACTTTTTCTTCAAATTGTTCAAGGTGTCCAAGCGGTCCTGGACAAACTGATAGCGCTCCTCGTCAAATTCCATGCTGTCCATGATGTCGCCCAATTCACTTCTGGCATCGTTCAAGGAGTAGACGCCATCCGTAATAGACTGGGAAACGTTCTTGAAGTCCTTGTCCAGGTCAGCCAGCTCGTCCGCTGACCCCTGGGCATCCCCCAGAAGGGTTGACAGACCATGCTCATCGTCATCAAACAGCTGCATCAAGAAGCTGGCCTGCTGGGCGATCTTCTGGTAGTTGTTCAGCTTGTTGAATTCATCTTCCAGTTCCTGGTCTTCATTTGGATCTTCCAAATTGGCCTGGGTCAGCTCATCGACCTGAAACTGGAGGATGTCCTGCCTTTGCGCCAGCTCCTGGGCATCCTTTTGCAGGTGCGTCAGGCGGTCGGTCAGCTTGACCCAGACCTGGTAGTCAGCCTGGTACTTGGCCAGTTCCTCTTTGAGCTCCTTGCCGGCATACTCATCCACCAGGTCAATCTGCCGTCTTTGGTCCATCAGCATCTGCTGGTCGTTTTGCCCGTGGATGTCGACCAAGTACTTGCCCATCTTGCCTAGGGCCGTGATCGTCGTCAGCTGACCATTGATCCGGATGACGTTGCGCCCCTTGCTGGAGATCTCCCGGCTGATGATCAGATCGTCGCCATCCATTGGCAGTCCGTATTCATCGGCGATTTCCGCCACCGCGGCCAGTTCTTCAGGCTTCAGGGTAAACAGACCAGTCACGGTCGCCTTGCTTTGGCCGGAGCGGACCATTTCTTTTTGAGCCCGGTGGCCAAGCAGGAGGGACATGGCATCCATCATGATGGACTTGCCGGCCCCGGTCTCCCCGATCAAAACCGTCATTTGGGGCTGGAACTTGATCTTGAGATTTTTGATGATTGCGAAATTTTGAATGTCCAATTCAACAAGCATTGCTGCCTATCCTTTCTACAGGCCTTGGTCGGCCGCCGCGATCACGTCTTGGATCTGCCCGTCCCAGTAATTCACGCCGGGGTTGGCCAAATCCTTCTTCAAATGGATCAGGAACTCGATATTGCCTTTGCCGCCCTTGATTGGCGAATAGTCAATCCCCAAGACGTCAAAGCCGATCTTCAGGGCTGAGTCCATGGTATGGCGGATGACAGCCTCGTGCACTGCGTGGTCGCGGACGATCCCGTGCTTGCCGACGTTTTCCGGTCCGGCTTCAAACTGGGGCTTGATCAAGCAGACTGCCTCCCCCTGATCCTTCAGAATCTGGTACATTGGCGGCATGATCAGGTCCAGGGAAATAAAGGACACGTCGGTCATGGCAAAATCCGGCAGTCCCTGGGTAAAGTCGGCCGGCACTGAGTAGCGGAAGTTTTGCCGCTCCATGACCACCACCCGGGGATCATCGCGCAATTGCCAGGCCAGTTGGTTGTAGCCAACGTCCAAGGCGTAGACCAGCTTTGCCCCATTTTGCAGGGCAACGTCGGTAAAGCCGCCAGTTGAAGCACCAATGTCCAGGCAGGTCTTGTCCTGTAAGTCGATGTCCCAGACCTTGACGGCCTTTTCCAGCTTAAAGCCGCCCCGGGAGACGTACTTCAAGCGGTCTTGCTTGACGAAGAATTCCTCATCTTCTGGGAACTTTTCCCCGGCCTTGTCGATCCGCTGGTGGTTGTGGTCAGTGACCAGGCCCGCCATGATCGCCCGCTGGGCCTGGGATCTTGAGTTGAAAATACCTTTTGCCGCGAGCAATACGTCGGCACGTTCTTTTTTAGCCATTAAAGCACCTTCTGATACAGATCCAGGAAGCCCAAGAGGGCTTCCGCGCTTTCACCCGTCAAATCGCCTTGCGCCTGCTTGATCAAGTGGCGGAGGTCATTTCTGGTCTCGTCAACGCCCAGCATGGTCAAGGTGTTGTTCTTGCCCACTTCCTGGTCCTTGTGGGTGGCCTTGCCGGCTTCTTCCTGGCTTTCAACGACGTCGACCAGGTCGTCATAGATCTGGTAGGCCCGGCCAAAGTGCTTGGCAAAAGCCAGGTACTTCTCCTTGACCCCGCTTGGGGCTTGTCCGTAGACCGTGGCCATTTCCACGCTGGCCAGGATCAGGCAGCCGGTCTTGAGCCATTCCATCCGGTTGATGAATTCGGCATCATTGGCCACGGCCGCGTTGTTGGTTGAGTCGATGTCCAGGTACTGACCGCCAACCATCCCATTTGGCCCCACGGCTTCAGTGATGATTTCCGCCAGCTCATAAGACCGGCTGCCTTGGGCGATCCACTTGATCCCCAAAGGCAAAAGGGCATCCCCGGCCAAGATGGCTTCCGCCTCGCCCCACTTCTTGTGGCTGGTCAGGCGGCCTCTTCTGTAGTCATCATTATCCATGGCCGGCAGGTCATCATGAATCAAAGAGTAGGTATGGATCAGTTCAATCCCGCAGGCAATCCGCAATTCGCTTTCGCCGATTTCCCGGCCCAGGCTGTCCAGGGTCGCCAGAAAGAGCAAAGGCCGCAGGCGCTTGCCCCCGGCCATGACTGAATAAGCCATGATCTCAGCAATCTTTTGGTCATTGGTCTCCCCATAGAGCTGCTTCTCCAAGAAGTCATTGATCAGCGGGGTGTACTTTGCTTGCAATTCTTTAAAAGTCGTCATTGTCTTCCCCTATTCCTTTGGCGCCGACGCGTCGGTTGGATCCAGCGGCTTTTCGTGGCCGTCGGCGTCAATCAGCTTGGCCACCGTGCTTTCAGCTGCCGTCAGCTGCTGCTTCAGGTCCTTGCTGATCTTTACCCCGGCTTGGAACTGGGTCAAGGCCTCATCCAAAGAAACCTGCCCATTCTCCAAGCTGGAGACTATCTGCTGCAGCTGCTGCAACTCTTCTTCAAAATTGTTCTTTTTCTCAGCCATTTTCTTCTTCCTTTACTTCATCAATCGTTGCCTTGGCGCGTCCGTCCGCGAAGTGGATCTGGACCTGGCTGCCAGCCTGCAGCTGCTTAACGGAAACGATCATCTCATTGTCTTCATTCGTCGTATACGTGTAGCCCCGGCTCAGGGTCTGCAAGGGGCTAAAGTCATTCAGCTGCTGAACCAGCTGACCAAATTCGCTGCCCTTGCCCTCCAGCAGGTGCTTCATGGCCGTCACCAGGCGCTTGTCCAGGAAATCAGCCTGCTGAAGCAGCTGCATCACCCGCTTGTCAGGCGACTGGGCCTGCAGCCTTTGGGTCAGATTGCCTGCCCGCTGGCTGGCTCCCTGCAAGCGCAGCTTCATCAAGTCACCCATTCGCTGGGTGAGCATGTCGACCTGCTGGGCCTTTTGCTCATACAAGCGTTGGGGCTCGCGCATGACGACTGACGAGTCCAATCTTGCCAGGGCCTGCTTGCGGACCTCAATCACGGCGCGAATGCCGTGCAAAAGACGCGCCTGCAGCTGGGCCAGGTCAGTCAAGACGCTGGCCAGGTCAGGCGTGGCCAGTTCCGCAGCCGCGGTTGGGGTCGCGGCCCGGGCATCAGCGGCCAAATCGCACAAGGTCGTATCCGTTTCATGGCCAACCGAAGAAATGACTGGCATGTTCATGGCGTAGACCTGGCGCACGACGGCTTCTTCATTGAAAGGCCACAAGTCTTCCAGCGATCCGCCGCCCCGGCCAATGATCATCACGTCTACTTCACTGCTTCTGGCCTGAATCTGCTGCATGGCCGCCACCAGACTGGCCGCGGCTTCCTCGCCCTGAACCTGGGCCGGATACAGGTCAATTTCTGCGTGCGGAAAGCGGCGGTTGGCCGTAACCATGATATCGTGGATGACCGCCCCGGAAGCCGAAGTAACCACGGCAATCTTGTCCGGGAAAAGCGGCAGGCGGCGTTTGTGATCGGGATTGAACAGGCCTTCGCTGCTCAGCTTCTTCTGCAGCTGCAGGAAGCGTTCATACAAGGCCCCAAGGCCGGCCGGCTCCATGGTGCGGGCATAAAACTGGTAGCTGCCCTGCACTTCATAGGTTGACACGCGCCCCGTCAGGTAGACCTTCATCCCCTCTTCCGGCTCAAACTTGACCTTCTCAAAGTCATTCCGAAACATGACCACGTTGATCTTGGCGTGGTCGTCCTTTAATGAAAAATACTGGTGTCCTCCCCGCCGGTAGCGGAAGTTGGACAGTTCACCCTGCAAAAAGACCTGGTGGAGAAAGTGGTCCTTGTCGAATTTTTGCCGGATGTACCAGTTTAAATCAGAGACGGTCAGGTACTTTTGCTCCCCTGGCCCTGTTTGCTTAATCGAGTCCATGCTGTCTCCTCGTCAATTTGATGACTTCTTCCATCAGAAATTCAACCGTGAGGGGACCGACGCCGCCAGGAACTGGCGTGATCCAGCTGGCCTTGTCCTTGACCTGGTCAAAGTCCACGTCACCCATCAGCTGGCCATCTACCCGGTTGATCCCGACGTCGATGACCACCGCTCCTTCTTTGACCATCTCGGCTTTGATCATGTGGGGCTTGCCTACGGCTGAGACCAGAATATCAGCCCGGCGGGTCAATTCGCCCAGGTCGCGCGTGTGCGAGTGCAAGATGGACACGGAAGCGTTTCTTTCCAGCATCAATGCCGCCAAAGGCTTGCCCACGATATTGGAGCGGCCGACGATCACGGCATTCTTCCCGTTCAGGTCAATTTGGTAGTGGTCCAAGAGGGCAATGATCCCCGCCGCGGTCGCTGGCTCAACGAAATGCTTGCCCATCCACAAGCGGCCAATATTGGCTGGCGTCAAGCCATCAACGTCCTTTTCCGGATCGATGCGCTCAATCACCTTGTCGACGTCAATCTGGTCGGGTACGGGCAACTGCACCATCAAGCCCGCGACTTCCTCATCGGCGTTGAGGCGGTCGATCAGCCTTAAGACATCCTCTTCGCTCTCGTCTTCCGGCAGTTGGTAGACCACCTGCTTGATGCCGATCTTTTCGGCTTTCTTTCGCTTAGAGCGGACATAGACCTTGCTGGCCGGGTCCTCCCCTATATTAATTACACAAAATTTTGGATTTATGCCGTGGCTTTTTAAAGAATTCGTTTCTTCAGCCAAATTCCGGCCCAAATGCTGGGCCAAGGCTTTCCCATCTAAGATCTTTCCCAAGTTTTGCAGGTCTCCTTAACAAAAAAAGCCGGCAAAAATGCCGGCTTCCAAATTATTCTTGCACAAAATTTGCCAATAAGCCATTGATAAACGGCTTTGATTTCGGATCATCGAATTCATCGCACAGGTTCAATGCTTCATTGATCGCGGACTTGTCTTCGATGACTGTGCTGTGCAGCATTTCATAAAGAGCCACTTCCAAGATGGCCAGCGTAGTTTTGCTCAAACGTTCGATCCGCCAGCCTTGCTTCAGCTTGGAGGAGATCTTCTCGCGCAATTCGCCTTGGCAGGCAATCACGCCGGCGATCAGTTCCTTGCTGTAGTCTGGCAGGGCCTTGAGGTCCAGGGCAGACGCCACGCTCTGCTCAAGCTCCTCCACGCTCAGGCCTGGATCTTGGTTGTACAGGTAAATGGCTTGCAGTGCAATCTTGCGACTTTGGTGTTGATTCATTACTTTGCTTCTTCTTCTTGATCAGGAAACAGTGGTTGATCGTCATCTTCGAAATTATGTTCATCTTCTGGGAAGACGAGACCAACAACGTGAACATTGATTGACTTCAAATTCATGTCGGTCATTTGCGCCAATTGCTGCTTGAGAGCTTCTTGGATCTTCGCAGCAACTGAAGGAACGTTTACGCCATACTTGAGGTAAACATAGACATCAGCGGTCAAATCACCGTTTTCGTCAACCGTTACGCTAACGCCCTTGCCCCGATCTTCGCGGCCCAGCACCCGGTTCAAGCCTGACTTCAGGCCGCCCCGCATGCCGGCAACGCCATCAACCTTCTTGGCTGAAATGCCCAGAATTACTTCCAGCACCGTCAAGTCAATCTTGATTTGGTCGCCATCGTCGCTGCCGCTTAAAACAATCGTAGAATTATCAGCCATTTTTCCACCTCAAAAAATCTTACTTAGCACGTGATACGTATGAACCATCACTAGTGTTGATCGTCAAAACGTCACCAACATTGATGAAGAATGGCACATTGACAACCAGCCCAGTTTCCATCGTAGCTGGCTTGCCACCACCGGAAGAGGTATCGCCGCGGATGCCTGGTTCGGTGTCAACGACTTCCAGGTCAACCGTGTTTGGCAGGTCGATCCCCAAAGTCTCGCCGTTGTGAGAAATTACGTTCACAACCATGTTTTCCTTAAGATACTTGGCTTCGTCAGTAATTTGGGCGTTTGGCACTTCCAATTGCTCGTAAGTGTTGGTATCCATGAAGACATAGCTTGCGCCGTCGTTGTACAGGTATTGCATTTCCCGGGTTTGAATGTCAGCAGTTTCCACCTTAGCCGTTGAACGGAAAGTGTATTCCTGAGTCGCGCCGGTCCGCAGACTCTTCAGCTTTGAACGGACAAAGGCGCTGCCCTTGCCTGGCTTAACGTGCTGGAATTCAACGATACGCCACAGATCGTTGTTGTATTCGATCGTCAGGCCGTTCTTGAATTCGTTAACAGAAATCATTGTCATCTGAAAATCCCCCATTTCTACATAATAAATTGTACCAATAAAGACTTGTTTTGACCACAAAAACTAATTCTAGAGGTGAATCAGTTCGTCCTTCGGCAGCGTCGTCAAGACTTCTGGCGTGTCGCCGTTGACCAAGATGTCGTCTTCAATCCGGACCCCGCCTTCTGGCAGGTAGATGCCCGGTTCAACGGTATGCACGATGCCGTTTTCCAGGGTCGTGTCCCGGAAGAGAAAGGCTGGCTGGCACATTTCGTGAATTTCCAGACCAATCCCATGACCGATGCCGTGGCCAAAGTATTGACCATAGCCTTGCTCGTTGATGTAGCCGCGGGCCGCCTGGTCGACGTCCTTGCCCGTGTTCCCCGCCTTGGCCGCGGCAATCCCGCGGCGCTGGGCTTCATGGACGATCTTGTAGATCTTTTCCAGTTCTGGAGAAACGGAGCCGATCGCGTAGGTTCTGGTAATGTCGGCTGTATAGCCGTTGTAGGCGGCAGCGGCATCGATCACGACCAGTTCATGCTCTTGCATCAGCTTGTCGCTGGCTACCCCGTGGGCCCATGATGACCGGTAGCCTGAGGCCACGATTGAATCGTAGCCTGGGCCATCCCCGCCGTTAAGCTTGAAGAGGTAGTCAAGTTTAGCGCCTACGTCGCGCTCTTTGGCACCTGGCTTAATCAGCGGCAGAATGCCTTCAAAGGCAATCTGGGAAATCTCCACGGCCTTGCGCAAGGTGGCCAGTTCCAGGTCATCCTTGACATTGCGGACGCGTTCAACGATTTCGGCCGCCATGACCAGATCTACTTCCGGCAGCAGCTCCTTGATGGCCGCAAATTCGTAGGCTGAAACGAATTCAGCTTCCACTAAGACCTTCTTGGCCCCGGTAGCTTTGATCTGTTCGGCAATTTCGGCTGCTTCATGGCCGTGCTTCATAATGACGGTCAGTTCACCGACTGCCTGGCTCTTGATCTGCGGAGCAAAGCGGGAGTCGGACAGCAAAATCCGGTCACCGTCTTTGGTCAGGATCAATTGCGCCTCTTCACCAGTAAAATTGGTCAAATAGCGGTAGTTGGCCCGGTTGAAGACCAGCAAGGCATCGGCATCTTGTTCTTTGATCAGTTCAGTCGTCTTGGCGATTCTGCGCGTCAAGAGGCTAAGCAGTTCTTCGTTTTTTGACATAAGCACCATCCTTTTATGAGATTTTCGTGATGCTTCTATTATACAAAAAATCGCTTACCACCGCTCGCCTGACTTGCAAAAGTCGTGATAAGTTTTTGCGATCCAAAAGAAAAAGCAGGCAGCTCTTTGCTTCCTGCTCTTTGGTTGGCTGTTTAAATTATTCAGCGTCTTCTTCTGGCAAGACAGAAACTTGCTTCTTGTACTTGCCAAGACGTTCAAACTTAACAACGCCGGTAGTCAATGCGAACAAAGTGTCGTCGCCACCGCGGCCAACGTTCTTGCCAGGGTGGATCTTAGTACCGCGTTGACGGTAGATGATAGCACCGGCGTTTACGAGTTGACCGTCAGCGCGCTTTGCGCCCAAACGACGACCAGCTGAGTTACGACCGTTGGCAGTTGAACCACCACCCTTGTGGTGGGCGAGTAACTTTGCGTTTGAAAGAATGTTCATCATCATAGTGTTCACCTCTTACTAAGCTTCGATGCTCTTGACAGTAACCTTGGTGTAAGGTTGACGGTGACCGTACTTAGAGTGTGAGTGCTTCTTTGGCTTGTACTTGAAGGTTACGACCTTCTTTTCCTTGCCTTGCTTGTCTACAGAAGCAACAACCTTAGCACCTTCTACCAATGGAGTGCCGACCTTAACGTCTTCACCATTGGCAACCAGGATTACTTGGTCAAAAACAACTTCTTCGCCAGCTTGAACGTCAAGCTTTTCAACGAAGATACTTTCGCCTTCGGCAACCTTGTATTGCTTGCCACCGGTCTTAATAACTGCGTACATTAGTACACCTCCGTGTAAATACTTAGACTCGCCATCAAAGGTGCCGCGGATTTCGCGGTCTTGCAAACCTCTTCTGTGCGGTTGCAGAATCGAGGTATCTCTCAAATTGCAACGTTCATAGTATAGCACGGGCAAGGGAATAAACTCAAGCTTTTTCTCTAAGTATATTGCTATTTTTTGCCAGCAAAATGCTATAGAATGGAAGGGTCAGAAGCTGCAGCCACGGCTGCGATATTAAGGAAAGGATCATTCATGAAGAAATTTTACGGCTACAAGCGCTGCTCCACTTCCAGGAAAGCCCAGAAGTGGCTGGACGAGCACGGAGTTGAATATGAGTTTCAAGATCTGGTAGCAAAGCCGCCGGCCAAGGCTGACCTGGTCAAATGGCTGACCAAGTACCAGGACCGGGGCCTGCGCTACTTCTTTAACACCAGCGGCCAGCACTACCGGCAGCTGGGCTTAAAAGACAAGATCAAGGACATGACGATTGCTGAAGCCGCCGACATAATGGCCAAAGACGGCAAATTGATCAAGCGGCCGCTCTTGGTTGACGATGACCGCCTGACGTGTGGCTTTAAAGAAGCCGTTTACGAGGAGACCTGGAAGAAGTAACCATGGACGAACGCAAAATCTACACGCATTTTCTTTTTGACCTGGATGACACGATTTTTGACTTCCCAGCCGCGGAGCTGCACGGACTGGAGAAGGTCTACGCGGCTTTGGACATGAAGCTGAGCCATGAGGACCACCAGCACTACTCTGCCTTCAACAAGGAGCTCTGGGATGACATCGATGCCGGCCGCTTGACCCGTGACGAGATGCAGGCCCGCCGCTTTCCAGAATTCTTCCAGAACGAATATGGCCTGCAGCTGGAAAACAATGCCGAGCTGGTCAAGATCTACCAGCAGGGCCTGGCTGAAAGCCATGAGCTCTTGCCCAACGCGGCCAAGGTCATCCGCCGCCTGCACCAGCAAGGCCACTACCTGGCAATTGTTTCCAACGGCCTGCTCAAGGTCCAACAGGCCAAGCTGGCAGACGTGGGGCTCTTAGACTGCTTCAATGACCTGTTCATTTCCCGGGAGATCGGCCACATGAAGCCAAACCCGGAATTTTTTGAATACGTCCTGGCCCACTCCAAGTGCAACACCGCCAACACCCTGGTCATCGGCGACTCGCTTAAGACTGACATGCTGGGTGCCAAGCGGGCGGGTTTGGACTCCGTCTGGTACAACCGCCACAAGCGGCCAAACCAGACCCTGGTCCACCCGACCTATACGATCAGCGACCTGCTTGAGTTGGAAGAAATCGTGAATGGCTAGGCAACAACTGAATTTGCAAAAATAAAAAGCTTTGGCGAAAACTCGTCAAAGCTTTTTATCTGCCCTAATTTTCGACAATCACGGCAATTGCCGCTTCCAGGCCCTTGACGATGGTTGCCAATGCCATTGACGGCGAGTTGGGCCGGCGGGTCACCTGTTCAGGGACGAACGGCACGTGAATAAAGCCGGCTTTAAGCTGGGGGAATTCCTGCTCGCGCAGGTATTGCACCTGATACATCAGGTGGTTGCAGACAAAGGTTCCAGCCGTAGTTGAAACCTTGGCCGGCACGCCTGCCTTCCGGATGGCACTCACCAGCTTCTTGACCGGGAACTGGGTAAAGTAGGCCGCTTGCCCGTCTGCCTGGATCACCTGCTCGACTGGCTGCTGGCCGGCATTGTCGGGAACGCCCGCGTCGTCATAGTTGATCGCGACCAGTTCCGGCGTCAGGCAGGCCCGGCCGCCGGCCTGGCCCACGCACAAGACGCAGTCAGGCTGCTCCTTGATGATGGCCTCCCGGACGACTTGCGCTGCCCGGCCAAAAACGGTCGGCACTTCCAGCTTGATCACGGCCGCGCCGCTGATCTCATCTGGCAGCTTGAAGACCGCCTGGCTGGCCGGATTGACTTTCTGCCCGTCAAAAGGGTCAAAGCCGGTGACCAGGATTTTCTTTTGCCTTGCTTCGCTTTTATTAGCCATCTTAGTCCCCCAATGCCTGCCGCAAGTCGGCAATCAAGTCATCCGGATCCTCCAGGCCAACCGACAAGCGTAAGAGCTTGGTCGTGATCCCCAGGCGGACGCGCTGGTCTGCTTCCACGTCATCGTGGGTCTGGTAGTAGGGAATGGTGATCAGGCTTTCCGCCCCGCCCAGACTTTCCGCGAATGTGATCACCTTGACGCTGTTCAAGACCCGCTCGACTTCTGCCTCGCTGTCCAAGTAGAAGGAGATCATGCCAGCCTTGCCAGGATACAGGACTTTTTCCACGTGCGGGGCGGTTTCCAGGAACTTGGCGATCTTCTTGGCGCTGGCGGCATGCTGCTTCATTCTTAGCGGCAGGGTCTTCAAGCTTCTGGTCAGCAGCCAGGCATCAAAGTTGGACATGGTATCGCCGACCGTGATCGTGAACTGGAAGTAGTCATCGGCCAGCTTCTCATCCTTGACGACCACGATTCCGCCCAAGATATCGTTGTGCCCGCCCAGGTACTTGGTGGCTGAATGAATGACTACGTCAGCGCCCTCCGTCAGTGGCTTTTGGTAATACGGCGTGTAAAAAGTATTGTCAACCGCGACGATAATGTCCTTGTTGTAGGCGTGAACGGCAGCAGCGATCTGCTGGATGTCCAGTTTCTTCATGGTTGGATTGGACGGGGTTTCCAGCCAGACGATCCGGGTCTTCTCGTTCAATAGCTTGACCAAATCCGCCACTTTCCGTCCGTCCCACTGCTTGAAAATTACGCCGTAGTGACTTTCAACGTGGCGGAAGTAGCGGAAGTCGCCGCCGTAAAGGTCATCCAAAGAAACCAGCTCATCGCCCGTGTGCAGGATGCTCAAGACCAGCTGGATGGCCGCCATCCCGCTGGCCACGGCAAAGCCCTGGCAGCCCTCTTCCAAAGTGGCCAAGGTTTCTTCAACCACCTTGCGATTGGGCGCTTCAACCCGGGAGTAAGTGTAGCCCCGCAAGCGGTCAAAAGTTATCGCCTGCCGCAAATCCGGATGGCGGTAGCAAGCCGACAGATAGATCGGCTGGGAGACGGGGTTGGCCCCGTCCTTGATTGAGCCGGCTTCGGCCACGATCGTTTCAAACGCGCGCTTGTCTTTTTCAGTCATTGTGCTCTCCTATTTCCTAATAATCTGTAAAAAACATTTCCATTAGCGTGCCAGCTTGGCTTTGACCAAGGCCTGCTTGATGTCGCTCAGCAGGTCGCTGGCGTCTTCAATGCCGACTGAGAAGCGGATCAGGCCGGGCTTGATCCCCGCGGCCAGCTGCTCTTTTGGCGAAAGCTCAGCATGGCTCATCTTGCTTGGCAGCTCAACCAGGCTTTCCACTGCGCCCAGGCTGACGGCCAGGGCAAAAATTTCCAGGGAGTTGACGAAGACGACCGGATCATAGACTTGATCGTCCAATTCACAAGAGAAGACCCCGCCAGCGCCAGCTGCTTCCTGCTTGAGCTCGGCATAGCCGGCCAGGTCCGGGTCGCCTGGATAGTAGACCTTGGCAATCCCTGGCAGCTTCTTGAAGAAGTCCACCAGCTTCAAGACGTTCTCCTGCTGACGGTCCAGACGGATGGCCAGGGTTTTGATCCCGCGGCCCAGCTCATTTGAGTCTTCCGGCGACAAGACGCCGCCGATCGCGTTCTGCACGAAGTAGACCCGCTTGGCCAAGTCCTGGCCCTTGACGATCACGGCCCCGGCACTGACGTCTGAGTGGCCGGACAGGTACTTGGTAGCTGAATGCACGACGATGTCCGCCCCATACTTGAGGGGGTTGAGCAGGTAAGGACTGAGAAAAGTGTTGTCAACGATCGTCAGCAGGCCATGCTTTTGGGCCACTTCGGCAATCCCCTTGACTGGCGTTACCTGCAGCAAGGGATTGGTGACCGGCTCAAAGTAGATGGCCTTGGTGTTGGCCTGGATGGCCCCTTCGACCGCGCTTAGGTCTCTGGTGTCAACCGCGGTCAGCTCCAGTCCCCAGTCCTCAAAAAACTGGTGGAGAATTCTGAAGGTCCCCCCATAGATCTGATCGCCCACGATAATGTGGTCGCCGGCTTTAAAGATGGCCAAGGCGGCATGAATCGCCGCCATGCCTGAGCCAAAAAGAAAGGCCGCGGCTCCGCCCTCCAGATTGGCCAGCTGCTCTTCCACCGCGTGTCTGGTCGGGTTGCCCGAGCGGGAGTAGTCGTACTTCACCGGCGCCCCGATTTTAGGGTAGCGGAAGGTCGTGGCCTTATAGATCGGCACCGTCACTGAACCAGTCTCGTCTTCACTTTCAATTGGCACATGAACCAAGCGCGTATTGAAGCCCTGCATGTAAAATCCTCCATTCATTAAAAAAGTCCCTAGGCCACTGACCTAGGGACGAATCATCGCGTTACCACCCTTGTTCGCCGGATATGACTTGAAAGCACAAAAGCAATGCAAAAATCCCAGTCAAGCCGGCCTCAGCATCCAGATGAATGCTTGAGAGGATAACGTCTCCTAACGGGCAAGCAGCCGGCAGACCCCTTGCCATAGCTCCGAGCTCATCTTCAAAAGAAGTCGCCTCCCGCCTTCTCACCAGCAGCGGTCACTGTTGAGGCAGCTTCTTCCTACTCTTCTCATCAACGCTTAAACTATTTTAATTTAAAACTCATTATACTGATTTTTTCCAACTTCTTCAAGCAGCAGCCAGTATTTTGCCGCCTTTTCTTCCCCAGCAAAAACGCCAGGCGAGATGCCTGGCGTTTGTTTTTAACTGATTTGCTGCTAACCGCCCAGGTATGCCTTTTGGACGGCTGGGTCATTGAGCAGGTCATGGCCGGTCCCGGACATCTTGACTTCCCCAGAAGCCAAAACGTAGCCGCGATCCGCGATTGACAAGGCCTGCCGTGCGTTTTGCTCAATCAAGAGCACGGTCATGCCTTCCTTGTTGATGCTCTTGACGATATCGAAAATTTCTTGAATGTAAATTGGTGCCAGCCCCATTGACGGCTCATCCAGCAAAAGGACCTTTGGCCGAGCCATCAAGGCTCTGGCCATGGCCAGCATCTGCTGCTCACCACCGGAAAGGGTCGCCGCATCCTGCTTAAGTCGCTCTTTCAGGATCGGGAAGCGCTTGAACATGGCTTCCATGTCCTTTTCAATCCCGTCCTTGTCCTTTCTCAGGTAGGCCCCCAGCTGGAGGTTTTCCTTGACGGTCATCCCCGCAAAGATCCGTCGGCCTTCAGGAACCTGGGAGATTCCTTCCGCCACGATCTTTGGTGCGCTCATCTTGGCAATGGACCGGCCTTCAAACAGGATATCGCCGCTGGCTGGGTGCAAAAGACCGGAAACGGTCTTCAAAATCGTTGACTTGCCGGCACCGTTGGCCCCGATCAAGGTGACGATTTCCCCCTTCTTCAAGTCGAAGCTGACGTCACGGACGGCCTTGATGGCCCCGTAGTTGACTGACAGATGGTCGACTTTAAGCATGGTTTCTGCTGTTTCAGGCATTTGCTCCACCTCCGAGGTATGCGTTGATGACGTCTGGGTTGTTTTGAATTTCCTGAGGCGTCCCTTCGGCCAGAAGCTTGCCTTCCGCCAAAACGTAGATTCTTTCCGCCAGCTTCATGACCAGCGACATGTCGTGCTCGATCAACAGGACGGCAATCCCGTATTCAGTCTGGATCTTCTTGATCAGCTTGGTCAAGTCGGCCGTTTCTTCCGGGTTCATCCCGGCTGCTGGCTCGTCCAGGCAGATGATCTTCGGGTTGGTGGCCAGGGCGCGGACGATTTCCACCTTCCGCTGAACCCCGTAAGGCAGGTTGCCGGCTGGGAAATACATTACGTCTTCCAGTTCAAAGTCCTTCAACAGGCGCTTGGCATGCTCTTCCATGGAAGCTTCCGTTTTGTAGAAGCTTGGCAGACGCAGGACTGCCGTAAAAAAGCCTTCCTTGTATTGGTTGGTCAAGGCAATCAGGACGTTTTCCAAGACTGACAGTTCTGAGAACAGTCTGATGTTCTGGAAAGTCCGGGAAATTCCCATTTGGGCTACCTTGTAGGCCTTGGTGTTTTTCTTGACCTCATAGCCGCCGATGGTAACCGTGCCTGAGGTTGCTGGCGCGACGCCAGTCAAGCAGTTGAAGAAGGTCGTCTTGCCCGCCCCGTTGGGGCCGATCAAGGCCACCAATTCTTTGGCGTCAACGTGGAGAGAAACGTCGTCAACTGCAGTCAAACCGCCGAACACTTTGGTAATATGCTCTGCGTTCAATGCTTTGGTCATGCTTCTTCCTCCTTACTTGTCTTCTTTTTGCACTTCGGCCATATCGCCGTCCTGCTTTCTGGTGAACAGGCGCTTGAATGAGAATTCCCACTTGCCGAACAGACCGCCTGGCTTGAAGATCATGATCGCGATCAAGGCGATAGCGTAGAAGACCATCCGCAGAACGCCCAAGCTTTGCAGAGCCGTGTCAAGGACGCCCAGCAGGATCGTAGCCACGAAAGTGCCAGTGATGCTGCCCAGACCACCAAGCACGGCGTAGATCAGAATCGTAATTGATTCCATGATCCCGAAGCTGGATGGCACGATGGTCTGCAGGTATGAAGCGTAAAGTGAGCCGGCGATGGCTGCCGTAGCGGCACCCAAGACAAAGGCCCCCAGCTTCCACTTAGTGGTATTGACCCCCATGGCTTCAGCGGCAATTTCGTTTTCGCGAATGGAAATGACTGCCCGCCCGTCGCGGCTGTGGATGAAGTTGACAGTCACGATCGTCGTCAAGCAGACGAAGATGTAGACCACGTCCCAGGTCGCAAACTGCGGAATGTTGAACAGACCAGCCGCGCCGTTGGTAATTTTCAGGTTGTTGATCACGATTCTGATGATTTCAGCCGCGCCCATCGTCGCGATGGCGAAGTAGTCGCCGTGCAGACGCAAGGTTGGAATCCCGACGATCAAAGCAACGATGATTGAAATGACGACGCCGACCACGATAGACAGGTAGAAGCCGCCAGCGGTGCTCATCGTCTGGGTCAAGATCCCAGTTGAGTAGGCACCCAGGGCCATAAAGCCCGCGTGGCCCAGGGAGAATTGCCCTGAAAAGCCGATAACCAGGTTCAATCCGACCGCCAAAATAATGTTGATCCCGATGGTGACGAGCATGTTTTCAATAAAAGTATTGATCACGCCCGCCAGCATCAAAGAGTTGATCAGGTAGAAGCCCGCAACCATCACGAGCAGCCAGCAAAGATTGTATTTCCAATTCTTCTTCATCTGACTCACCCCTTCTAAACCTTTTCAACTTGCTTCTTGCCAAACAGACCGCCTGGCAGAACCAACAGAATCACAATCAAGACCAGGTAGACCGCGGCGTCTCTGAAGGCTGAGAAGCCCAGAGCCGTAACCCCGGTTTCCAAAAGCCCAATCAAGAAGCCACCAACGGCAGCCCCAGGGATGGACCCGATCCCGCCAAGGACGGCGGCAACGAAGGCCTTGATGCCTGGCGTCATCCCCATCAGGGGGTCAATTGAGTTGTAGTAGAGCCCGATCAAGACGCCGGCGGCCCCAGCCAAGGCTGAGCCGAGGGCAAAAGTGATCGAAACCGCGTGATTGATGTTGATCCCCATCAGGCTGGCCGCGTCGTAGTCAGTTGAGACTGACCGCATGGCCCGGCCGACTTTAGTGTAGTTGATGATCCACATCAAGCCGAACATCAAGATGATGGTCGTCACCAGAATGATCAGCTGAATGTTGGAAATGGTCACCCCGCCCAAGTCGAATGCCTTGCGCTTGATTACCTGAGGGAAGTTGCGCGTGTCTGATGAGCAGAGGTAGGACATCCCGTTTTCCAAGAAGAAGGAAACCCCAATGGCCGTAATCAGGGCCGCGACGCGGGGCGCGTTTCTTAATGGCCGGTAGGCTACCGCCTCAATAATCACCCCGGCCAAGCCGCAGGCAATCATAGCAGTAATCAAGGCGGTGAAGAAACCGAAGTGCAGGTAGTTGATCGTGTAGTAGCCCCAGTAAGCGCCGAGCATGTACACGTCACCGTGGGCAAAGTTCAGCAGCTTGGAAATGCCATACACAATCATGTATCCCAGCGCCAGCAAGGCATAAATGCTGCCGAGCGAGAGACCATTGATTAATTGCTGGAGAAAAGTTTGCAAAATTCAAAACCTCCTTGAATTGTCTGCGCTATGCTTCTAGAGCTTTTTATCCAATCGTCAATTTTCGAAAACAATTAAACAATTACAACAATAAACCGAAATCAGTTAAAAATCAGTCATAAATTTGTCAATAAGCAATTACTTGACAGTGTAGGCCTTGGTTACGGCACCCTTTTCCATTTCTTCAACAACAACGGACTTTTGTGGGTTGTGCTTGGAGTCCATGGTGATGTTCCCGGTAACGCCCTTGAAGTTCTTCAGAGATGCCAGACCCTTTTGGACAGCGCTTGAGGAAACTTCGCCTTCCTTCTTGGCTGCTTCAACGACCATGTTGACTGAGTCGTATGCCAGTGAAGTAAAGGTTGCTGGTTCTTCGCCGTACTTAGCCTTGTAAGCCTTCATAAACTTAACGACTTGTGGTTCCTTAGACTTGGTTGAGAAGTGAGTCGTGTAGTAGATGTTTGAGGCGTTCTTCTTGCCAGCGATTTGGGCCAGCTTTGGTGAGCCCATGCCGTCGGCACCAACCATTGGCACGCTGATCCCCATTTCGCGGGCTTGCTTGACAACCAGACCGATTTCAGTGTAGTAGCCTGGCAGGTAGATTGCGTCAGGCTTCTTGTTCTTAACCGTGGTCAGAGTTGAGTTAAAGTCCTTGTCACCAGCTTGGAAGTATTGGGTAGTTACAACCTTGCCGCCAAGTTTCTTGAATTCAGCTGAGAAGGCCTTGGTTAAGCCAGTACCGTAGTCAGTTGAGTTGTCGGCAACGATCGCAACCTTGCGCTTCTTAAGCGTGTTGTACATGAATTCGGCAGCCTTCTTCCCTTGGTATGGGTCGATGAAGCAGGCACGGAAGGCATACTTTTGCGTTTGGCCAGACTTGGTTTGGGTAAAGGCAGCTGCAGTAGCTGAAGGACCAACCATTGGCACGCCGGCCTTGGTTAAGTTGGCGATTGAAGCCGTTGCGTAGGCAGTGGCGGCAGGACCAACTTGTGCCACGACCTTGTTGGAGTTGACCATTTGCGCGGCAACGGATGCGGCAGTTGAAGTGGATGACTTGTTGTCGGAAACGTAAAGCTTGATCTTATAAGTCTTGCCGCCGATCTTCACGCCGCCCTTCTTGTTGATTTCGTCGGCTGCTAAAGTGGCACCCTTCTTTTCTTGCTGGCCGTAGCTGCCGGCAGCACCGGAAAGTTCCAGGTTAAGGCCGATGCGGAACTTGTTGTCGCTGGTCTTGTTCCCGCCGTTAGAAGCGGTCTTGGCAGTGGCACAGCCAGTCAATGCGGCAGCTGACATCATCGTAGCAGCAGTTAATCCAAACATTTTCTTAAAATTCATGGTAGATTCCCCTCTCAGTACAACATGATAATTTTTCTGATTGTCTTAGTTTAAAATTAAAAAGTCTTCACTCAGCCTTGAGTGAAGACTCATCAAATTCCCTCTTGAGCTCACTCACAGACTTGCTAAAGAAGAGCTCGGGCGACTCCGGGCTCTAGCCAATAATTTGCAAGCGAGCTATGACATTCGCTGAGAACATCATTGCATTATTCCTTTGTTGACACATTTGCTTTTCCATGATTTTCTCAGCTCCTTTTAATCTTAAGTTGTTTATATTCTATGTAATCTCCGGGGGATTGTCAACGGTTTTTATTATTTTTCTCTCATCTTTGTTTTTAATCAACCTTTTGCTTGTACTCGCTTTATGTGCTTCGGCTAGAGTCTAACTTAAATGTTGCTTTAGCTCATTTTGTCTTCAAAAAATTAAAAAAGTGTTGGAAGGCTCTCATAATCAACAGATGATAATAAAAAGTAAAAAATAAGAGAACCGCCTGCGCGGTCCTCTCATAAGTGTCGATATTAATTGATTTGGAGTGTGTCTGTTAGTTGATAAAGTTGGTAATTGTCTTGATTATCGATGAAAAAATAGATAAAGATGGCTTAATAGGTCTTGCCAGTTGCTCTAGCGCCAATGTCGCGGCGGTAGAAGCATTCTGGCTCATCAAGCTTGGCCAGGTAGTCGTAGACGTGCTTTTGGGCAGCGTCCAAGCTGGCAGCTTCAGCACGGACCATCAAGATCCGGCCGCCATTGCCCTTCAGGTCAGTCAGAGGGCCCTTGACGTTGGCATAGTCGATGGCAATCCCGTCTTCAGCTGGCAAGGTTCCCAGCGCCTGGCCCTTGACCGGGTTCTTTGGGTAGCCCTTGGCGGCCAGAATGACGCCCAGGATGGCCAGGTCATTTTCCTTGACCTCTGGCATTTCCTCATCGTTGACATTGGCATCGATCAATTCGGCAAAGTCAGTGGCCAGGCGGGGCAAAACGACTTCAGTTTCAGGGTCGCCCAGACGAACGTTGTATTCGATCATCTTTGGCCCCTTCTCAGTCATCATCAAGCCCAGGTACAAGACCCCATGGTAGTTATAGCCACCCTTTTCCAAGCCTTTGGCGGCCGGCTTGACCAGTTCATCAATGATGGCTGCTCTTTGCTCAGCCGTCAATTGCGGGACTGGGCTGTAAGAGCCCATGCCGCCAGTATTTGGTCCCTTGTCGCCGTCATAGGCCCGCTTGTGGTCTTGGGCGACTGGCAGCAGACGATATTCGCCATTTTGCATGACGGCGAAGACTGAGTATTCCGGACCGGTCAAGAATTCTTCCAGAACGACCCGCTTTTGCCCGTTGTCGAACATCCAGCGCAGGGTTTCCTTGGCCGTTGACTCGTCTTCCGCGATTACGACCCCCTTGCCGCCGGCCAGGCCGTCTTCCTTGAGGACGACCGGCAGGCCAAAGTCGCTCAAAGCCGCGATAGCGCTGTCGGCGTCTTCGTAGCTTTCATAGCGTGGGTGCGGCACGTCGTACTTTTCCATGAACTTCAGGGCATAGTCCTTGGACCCTTCCAATTGCGCGGCCCGCGCGTTTGGCCCGAAGATCTTCAAGCCAAAGGCCTGGAAATAGTCGACAATGCCGGCCACCAGGGCGTCTTCTGGGCCAACAAAGGTCCAAGCTACCTGGTGGGCAATCGCAAAGTCCTTCAAGCCCTTGAAGTCGTCTTCAGGAATGTCCACGGCCTCTACGCCGATGCTTGCCAAGCCGCTATTGCCAGGTGCCACGTAGACTTTGGCAACGTGCGGACTCTTCTTCAAGGCCCGGGCCACCGCGAATTCGCGGCCGCCTGACCCAACGACCAAAATGTTTAAATTATCTTTCATGATGCTTGCCTTTTAGTGTCTAAAGTGACGCACGCCAGTGAAGACCATGGCAATGCCGTACTTGTTGGCCATGTCGATTGATTCTTGGTCACGCACAGAGCCACCAGGCTGTACGATAGCCTTGATGCCATGCTTGCCAGCGTATTCAACGCAGTCGCTGAATGGGAAGAAGGCGTCAGAAGCAATGACTGCCCGCTCGTCAAGGGCATCGCCAGCGTGGTCGATGGCAATCTTTTCAGAGTCGATCCGGTTTGGCTGTCCTTCACCAACGCCCAGGGTCCGTTCGTCGTTGGCAACGACGATCGCGTTTGACTTGGCGTGCTTGACTGCCTTCCAGGCAAACATCAAAGACTTGAGCTGGTCTTCGGTTGGCTTGACGGCAGTTACGCATTCCCAGTCGCTGGCATCTTCGGCCAGAACGTCTTGGTCCTGCATCAAGAGACCGCCCATGACTGAAACGGTTTCGTGGCGGGTTGGCTCATCCTTCTTGGAGAAGTCCAGCTTCAGGATCCGCATGTTCTTCTTCTTGGTCTTCAAGGCTTCCAGAGCGTCTTCATCGTAGTCTGGCGCAATGATGATTTCCAGGAAGATCTTGTGCATCTTCTTGGCCGTTGCCAGGTCAACCTTCCGGTTCAAGGCAATGACGCCGCCGAAGATGGAGACTGAGTCAGCCTCGTAGGCTCTGTCCCAAGCTTCTTCCAAAGTGTCCCCTTGGCCAATGCCGCATGGGTTCATGTGCTTCATGGCTACAACGGTTGGCTTATCGTCAAATTCGCGGATGCAGCGCAGGGCTTCATCAGCGTCCTTGATGTTGTTGTAGGACAATTTCTTCCCGTTCAGCTGCTCAGCTTCTAGGATTGAGTAGCTCTTTGGCAGGGCGTCTTCGTAGAGCCAAGCCTTTTGGTGACCATTTTCCCCATAGCGCATGGTTTCCTTCAGGTCGTAGGTCAAAGTCAGCTTTTCAGGTGCTTCCACGCCGACTTGCTTTGACAGGTATTGGGAAATCAAAGCGTCGTATGAAGCCGTCAGACGGAAGGCCTTGGCTGCCAGCTCAGCTCTGGTTTCCAGAGTGGTTGCGCCATTTTCCTTGATTTCTTCCAGCACCTTGTCGTAGTCAGCCTTGTCGGTCACGATGGTGACGTCGCGGTAGTTCTTGGCAGCTGAGCGGACCATGCTTGGGCCGCCGATGTCAATGTTTTCGATGGCGTCAGCCAGGGTTACGTCCGGCTTTTCAATCGTCTGCTTGAATGGGTACAGGTTGACGCAGACCAGGTCGATTGGCGTAATGTGGTGCTTCTTCAAGGTTTCCACGTGGCTTGGCAGCTCGCGGCGGGCCAGGAGGCCACCGTGGATGTAAGGGTTCAGGGTCTTGACGCGGCCGTCAAGAATTTCCGGGAAGCCAGTAACGTCTTCAACGGAAATCGTCTTCACGCCAGCTTCGTCAAGAACCTTCTTGGTGCCGCCGGTTGAGACGATTTCAAAGCCGTTTTCTTCCAGCCCCTTGACAAAGGGTACCAAGTTGCTCTTATCTGATACGCTTACCAATGCACGCTTCATTTGTTTATTGGACTCCTTTATTTCTGCTTCAAACTTAGTCAATACATCCTTGAGGGCGGCTGGATAGAGCTCGTGCTCACAAGCATGCAACCGCGCCTCAAAGGTTTCTTCAGTATCGTCATCCTTGATTGGCACGTGCTTTTGCGCGATGACCGGACCATCGTCCAGGCCAGCATCAATATAGTGCACGGTTACGCCTGAACGCTCAGAGCGATCTGCAAAGGACCGTTCGATCGCGTGCAGACCTGGATAGTCTGGCAGCATGGCTGGGTGCAGGTTGACGATGCGCCCTTCATAATCATTCAAAATCGTTGGCCCGATGACCCGCATGTAGCCGGCCATGGCAATAAAATCGATCCGGTATTCATGAAGCACCTGGAGGATCTTCTCCTCATATGCCTGCTTGCCGCCACAAGACTTGACCGTAAAGGTCACGACTGGAGTGTTGAACTTCTCAGCCCGCTTGATCACGGGAGCGTCTGGATGGTCGCAGAAGAGCAAGGCCAGCTCGCCTGGCAGGTCGCCAGACTGAAAGCGTTCGGCCAGGGCTTCATAATTGGTACCGTTGCCTGATGCAAAAATCGCTACTCTCATTGTTCTTTTCTTACCTATTTGATAACTACTTTTTCAGAACCTTCAGCCCGCTTTTGCAGCTGGCCAACTTCAAAGACCTTTTCGCCCTTGGCGGCCAGGGCCTGCTTGGCTGCTTCCTTTTGCTCAGCTGGCACGGCCAGGATCATACCCAGGCCCATGTTGAAGGTTTGCCAGCAGTCTTCCAGAGACAGGCCGCCAATTTCTTGCAGATACTTGAAGATGTCTGGGACCTCCCAAGTGCCTGCATGAATTTCTGCCTGCAGGTCGTCAGTAAACATCCGCGGGACGTTTTCAATCAAGCCGCCCCCGGTAATGTGGGCCACACCGTGTACCAACCCCTGCTTGATGGCTGGCAGAACGGACTTGATGTAGATTCTGGTTGGGGCCAGCAAGGCTTCGCCAACGGTCTTGCCGTTAAGGGCGGCTGGCTGGTCGGTCAATTTGACCGCGTGGTCCTTAAAGAGGATCTTGCGCACTAAGGAGAAACCGTTGGAGTGAACGCCAGTTGAAGCCAATCCCAGCAGGACGTCGCCGGCTTGCGGAGTCGCCTGGCTGAGCAGGCGGTCTTTTTCCGCCACGCCGACCGTAAAGCCGGCCAGGTCGTACTCATCAGCGGCATACATGTCAGGCATTTCCGCGGTTTCCCCGCCGATCAGGCTGCAGCCTGCCTGCCGACAGCCTTCCGCCACGCCGGAAACGACTTCAGCCAAGAGAGCTGGGTCATTGTGGCCACAAGCAATGTAGTCCAGGAAGAAGAGCGGTTCTGCCCCTTGGGCCAGGACGTCGTTGACGCACATGGCGACGACGTCGATCCCGACCGTATCGTTCTTGCCCATCTTTTGCGCGATCATCAGCTTGGTGCCGACCCCATCAGTCCCGGAAACCAGAACTGGGTGCTGGTAGCCCAATGAATCCAGGTCAAA
The DNA here is from genome assembly GCF_009695985.1 of Lactobacillus porci. Classification (NCBI taxonomy): domain Bacteria; kingdom Bacillati; phylum Bacillota; class Bacilli; order Lactobacillales; family Lactobacillaceae; genus Lactobacillus; species Lactobacillus porci. The sequence goes on along the minus strand of NZ_VUMX01000006.1, from coordinate 68,185 downwards.
GAGGCCGCCAAAGCCACCAATATTCCCGACATAGCCAGGCCGCTTGGTCGAAGCAACCGCGCCCTTGATCCGGCGCACCAATTCATAACCCGCGTTGACGTCAACGCCAGCATCTTTGTAACGATTCACGATTATTCACCTTTGCTTTGTCTTTGCTTCTTCAAGACTTCTTCAACTGGCACGACGTGCAGCGGAGCCTTGATTTGATCTTCGTAGTCATATAAAGGAGTCGGGTACTTGCCGTCGAAGTAGGCCACGGTCAAGCCGCCATTTGGCGCATCGCCCGCGTCAGGGATATTGATGGCCTTGATCAGGCTTGGAATGGACAAGAAGCCCAGGCTTTCGGCGCCAATGATCCGCCGCATGTCTTCAACGCTGTACTTAGCCGCCATCAGGTCCTGACGCTGTGAGATGTCGATCCCATAGAAGTGCGGGTACTTGAAAGGCGGTGAGGCAATCCGCATGTGCACGGACTTGGCCCCGGCTTCCTTCAGCATCTGCACGATCTGCCGGGAGGTGGTCCCGCGGACGATTGAGTCGTCAACGACTACCACGCTCTTGCCGGCAACCACCCCGCGGACGGCAGCCAGCTTCATCTTGACCCCGCGCTCACGCAGAGCTTGAGTTGGCTGAATGAAGGTTCTGGCGATGTACTGGGACTTGATCAAGCCCATTTCGTATGGCAGGCCAGCAGCTTCCGCATAGCCAGTCGCGGCTGACAGTGAGGAGTTTGGCACCCCGATGACCATGTCGGCATCCTTTGGCGCTGGCTGCTCTTTAGCCAGCAGCATCCCCATCCGCTTGCGGGCGGTATGGATGTTGACCCCGTGCATGATTGAGTCAGGCCGGGCAAAATAGATGTATTCCATGGAACAGACGGCCAGCTGGGTTTCGGTCGTGTAGCGGTCGATCTTCAGGCCATCCTTATTGATGATCAACAGCTCGCCTGGCTGCACGTCACGGATCAGCTTGGCATGAACCGCGTCCAGGGCACATGATTCACTGGCTACCACGTATGCCCCGTTGTCCATCTGGCCTAAGACCAGTGGCCGGAAGCCGTTCGGGTCCAAGGCCGCGTAAAGGGTGTCCTTAGTCATCAAAAGGAAGGCAAAGCCTCCCTTGACTTCGTTCAGGCTGGCCTTCAAGGCTTCAATGAACGGCATGCGGACCTTGCGTCTGATCAGGTGGATCAGAATTTCCGTGTCAGAGCTTGACTGGAAGACTGAGCCTGAGTCCTCCAAGCGCTTCTTCAAGGTCTTGGCATTGGTCAAGTTGCCGTTGTGGCAAAGCGCGATTTCACCATCTTGGAAGTGGAACAGGAATGGCTGCACGTTGGCAAATGAGTCTGAGCCAGCGGTACCATAGCGCACGTGGCCAATGGCCATGTTCCCTTGCAAGAATTCCAAATCGGCCGGGTTTGAAAAGACTTCTGACAGAAGCCCCCGGTCACGGAACTGGCGCAGCTTGCTGCCATCGCTGGAAACGATGCCGGCGCCCTGCTGACCGCGGTGCTGCAAGGCATGCAGGCCAAAGTAGGTTACGTTGGCCGCGTCAGGCACGTTATAGACGCCAAATACGCCACATTCCTCGTTTAATCCTTTGATTTCATAAGGCATGGAACTGCCCCTCCCCAAATATCTTTCAGTTCAGCAACTGCCAATTCAGCAGTCTGATCTGCTAATTGAACTTTCAGCGTGCTGCCGCCGGTCGTACCAATCTTGACCGCGTCTTCGCCCAAAGCCTTGGCAAATTCGGCTTCGTCTGCTGGACGCACGCTGACGAGCAGGCGGCCTGGAGTTTCGCTGAAGAATTCAGCGCTGGTCAAGTCGCTCTTGATTTCGGCCCCGATGTCATGGCCAAATGAGCTTTCAGCCAAAGTTGCGGCCAAGCCGCCTTCACTGAGGTCGTGGGCGCTGGCTACGCGGCCAGCTTCCATTTCCGCCAGAAGCTTTTGCTGGTAAGCGTGGATGTGGTCCAGGTCCAAATCATTCAAAGTGCCGGAGATTTCGCCAGTCAGCATCTTTTGCAATTCCGAGCCAGCGTAGTCGTCCCCGGTCTGCCCCACCAAGTAGATGCTGTCGCCGGCTTCTTGGAAGGAGTCGCGCACGACGCGATCAATGTTCTTGACCAGGCCGACCATCCCGATCATTGGCGTTGGGTAGATGGACTTTTGGTCAGTTTCGTTGTACAGGGAAACGTTGCCGGAAACGACTGGCGTTTCCAAGACTTCACAAGCCTTGGCAATCCCCATGACTGAGTGGTGGAGTTCCCAGAAGACTTCTGGCTCGTTAGGGTTCCCGTAGTTCAAGCAGTCAGTGATCGCCAGCGGTTCAGCCCCTGAAGCGATGATATTGTCCGCTGCTTCAACGACGGCCCGCTTGCCGCCGATTTCTGGATCAAGGTAGATGAAGCGGCCATTGCCGTCAGTCGTCATGGCAATCCCCTTATGGGTGCCGCGCACGCGCAAGACGCCGCTGTCTTCACCAGGCCCTACGACCGTGCAGGTTCTAACCATGGAGTCGTAGGTTTGGGTGAACATCTGCTTGGAAGCGACAGTGCTTTGGCCCATCATCTGCTTGTAGGCTGCAGCCAGGTCCTTGATTTCCGGTTGCCAGTTTTCAGCATTTTCAGCTTCGATCATGTGGGCTGGCTTGCTTTCTTCGCTTGGTTCTTCCAAAACGTCTTCAGTCAGGCTGGAAACCGGAATGTCGCAGACGACTTCGCCGTGGTGACGCAGTACGTAATTGTGGCCTTCAGTCACGCGGCCGATGACTACGGCGTCAAGGTCGTAGAAGTCAAAGATCTTCTTGACGTCTTCTTCATGCCCCTTCTTGACGCAGAGCAGCATTCTTTCCTGAGATTCGCTCAGCATGATTTCGTAGGCTGACATCCCTGGCTCACGCTGCGGTACCAAGTCCAGGTTCAGCTCCATGCCGGACTGGCCTTCGTTGGCCATTTCCGCGCTTGAGGAAACGATCCCGGCTGCCCCCATGTCCTGGATGCCGACCAGCCAGTCAGCGTGCTTTTGGGTCAATTCCAGGCAGGCTTCAAGCAACAGCTTTTCCATGAACGGGTCGCCGACTTGCACGGCTGATCTTTGGCTTTCGTGTTCTGAGTCAAAGGAATGAGAAGCAAAGGTAGCCCCGTGAATCCCGTCACGGCCAGTCTTGGCGCCGACATACATCACGGCGTTGCCCAAGCCGGCTGCAATCCCCTTCTGCATGTCCTTGACGTCCAAAAGGCCGACGCTCATGGCGTTCATAACCGGGTTGCCCTTGTAGATGTCGTCGAAGGTCAATTCACCGCCGACGGTTGGGATCCCCATGCAGTTGCCGTAGCCGCCGATCCCAGCAACCGTCTCGTTCAAAAGCCAGCGGGTGTGGGCATCGTTCAGTTCACCAAAGTGCAGGGAGTCGAGGGTAGCTACCGGACGGGCACCCATTGAGAAGACGTCGCGGAGAATCCCGCCAACGCCAGTCGCTGCCCCTTCATAAGGCTCAACGGCAGTTGGGTGGTTGTGGCTTTCAGCCTTGAAGACCACGGCTTGGCCGTCGCCAATGTCAACGACCCCGGCCCCTTCACCAGGCCCTTGCAGGATCCGCTTGCCCTTGGTTGGGAAAAGGCGCAGGACTGGCTTGGACTTCTTGTAGGAGCAGTGCTCGCTCCACATTGCTGAAAACAAGCCGGTTTCAGTGTAGTTCGGCAGGCGGTGCAGCAGCTTTTCAGAAATGTAGTTGTATTCTTCTTCCGACAAGCTCCAATCAAGGTAAGGTTTCTTTTCTTTGATTTCTTCGGGAGTCATTTCCTGAGCCATTATGCTTTTACCTCCGCATGATCCAAAATTGACTTAAACAAACGCAAACCATCAGTATTGCCCAAAAGTGCTTCAACGGCTCTTTCAGGGTGAGGCATCATCCCCAAGACGTTGCCGCGCTTGTTGGTGATCCCGGCGATGTCGTGCAAGGAGCCGTTAGGGTTTTCCTTGGAGTAGCGGAAAACGACCTGGTGGTTGTCTTCCAGTTCCTTCAAAGTTGCTTCATCAGCGTAGAAGGAGCCATCAGCGTGGGCGATTGGCAGGTTGATCTTTTCGCCCCGCTGGTATTCGGAAGTAAAGATCGTGTCGTTGTTGACTACTTCCAGTTCAACGGTCTTGCAGACGAACTTCAAAGAGTCGTTTCTCTTCAAGGCGCCTGGTAAAAGGCCGGCTTCAGTCAAGATTTGGAAGCCATTGCAGGTTCCAAAGACTGGCTTGCCTTCGTTGGCCATCTTGACGATGGCGGGCATGATGTTGGTAAAACGGGCAATCGCGCCTGCTCTCAGGTAGTCCCCGTAGGAGAAGCCGCCTGGCAGCATTACGGCATCAAAGCCGTCCAGGCTGCTTTCCTTTGAAGGAACGTATTCGACGTCGGCGCCGCAAACCGTGTGCAGAGCCTCGTAGAGGTCGATGTCACAGTTTGAGCCGGGGAATTGAATGACTGCAAACTTCATTATTTTTCCTCCAGAACCTTGTAGGTGTAAGTTTCCATGTTGAAGTTGACCAGCAGCTCTTCTGAGATTTCCTTAACGGATTCTTCAACTGCCTTCTTGCTTGGGTCGATCACTACGTCAAAGAACTTGCCGACCTTGACTGATTGAACTTCATCGTGGCCTAAGGAGTGAATTGAGTTGGTAATTGCTTCCCCTTGCGGGTCAAAAACGGATTGCTTGTAGGTAACGTAGATTCTTACAGTAGTCATGTTAATTAATCCTCCTTGGCCAATGCGTCTTGCAAGCGGGCCAAAACTCTTTCGTATACATCAACCAGGTTGCCGATTTGCCGGCGGTAAACGTCCTTGTCCATGTGGTCCTTGGTCTTAAGGTCCCACAGGCGGCAGTTGTCAGGTGAGAATTCGTCAGCCAGAACGACTTCCCCGTTAGGCAGAGTCCCGAATTCAACCTTGAAGTCAACCAGTTCCATGCCGGCGTCAGCGAAGAGCTTGGTCAGCAGCTTGTTGACCTGGCGGCTGAGTTCCCACACTTGTTCGTGTTCTTCGTGAGTGATCAAGTGGAAGGCGATCGCGTCTGATTCGTTCATCAATGGGTCGTGGAGCTCATCGCTCTTCATGAAGAGCTCTTCAACCGGAGTGTCCAGCTTCTTGCCCTCTTCCTTGATGCCGTAGCGCTTGCAGAAGGAGCCAGCGGCCACGTTGCGGGTTACGACTTCCAGGTCGATCATCTTGACCTTCTTGACCAATTGTTCGTTTTTGGAAAGACGCTTGATGAAGTGGGTCTTCACGCCGTGCTTCATCAGGTATTCAAAAACCAGAGTGGAGATTTCCGCGTCAAGCTCACCCTTGTTCTTGAAGACATCGTGCTTGAGCCCGTCAAGGGCGGTCGTATCGTCCTTGAACACTGCCCGCAGCACGTTCGGGTCATCAGTTGACCACATGTCCTTAGTCTTACCACTGTAAAGCAATTCTGCCATTTTTAGCCTCCGATAAACAATTACTAAATACGAACTATAACAAACTAACAGGAACTACTATTCGTAATTTCTTCTTGGGTCTAGAATAACAATTTAATTTGTCCAGGTCAACACTAAAGCGAACGATTTTTAGTTATTTTGTAAAAAATAGTCGCTTTGTTTATAAGATATCCGGACAAGCATTAATTATTAAGAAAGATAAGCAATAAAAGGCGAACATAAAAGGAGCACCTCCAAATTGAGATGCTCCTTTTAGTTAGACAAGCTTTTCTTTATTCCAAACCAACGCGCTTGAAGATGTCGTCCACGTGGCGCAGGTGCCAGTGGTAGTCAAAGGCATCGTCAAGGTCAGCCTTGGTCAATTGCTTTTGAATGGTTGGGTCTGCTTCCAAGAGCGGCCGGAATGGAATTTGTTCAGCCCAGCACTTGGCGGTGTATGGCTGGATCAAGTCGTAGGCTGCTTCTCTGGACATGCCGGATTCAACCAGCTTGAGCAGGACGCGGCCAGAGTAGATCAAGCCCAGGGTCTTGTCCATGTTCTTCTTCATGGTTTCCGGGAAGACGTCAAGGTTCTTCAGAATCTTGCCCATCCGGTGAAGCATGTAGTCAAGGCCGATCGTGGTGTCTGGCAGGATGATTCTTTCCGCGCTTGAGTGGGAAATGTCGCGTTCATGCCACAAGGCCACGTCTTCATAGGCAGTAACCATGTGGCCGCGCAGGACGCGGGCCATCCCGCAGATGTTTTCAGAACCGATCGGGTTGCGCTTGTGCGGCATGGCTGATGACCCCTTTTGTCCCTTGGCGAAGTGCTCTTCGACCTCGTGGATTTCAGTTCTTTGCAGGGAACGGATTTCGGTCGCGATGTTTTCAATGGAAGTGGCGATCAAAGCCATGGCAGCCACGTATTCAGCGTGCAGGTCGCGCGGCAGCACCTGGGTTGAGATTTCCTGGGCGTGCAGGCCGAGCTTCTTGCAGACATAGGCTTCGACTTCCGGGTCAACTTCCGCGAAGGTCCCAACGGCCCCGGAGATCTTGCCGGCTTCAACGCCGCGGGCAGCATGTTCAAAGCGTTCTTGGTTGCGCTTCATTTCTGAGTACCAGCGGGCGAACTTCAGGCCAAAGGTAGTTGGCTCAGCGTGGATCCCGTGGGTGCGGCCCATGCAGACCGTGTCCTTGAATTCAAGGGCCCGCTTGGCCAGGATGTCGATAAAGTCCTGGATGTCCTGGCGGAGGATGTCGTTGGCTTGCTTCAATTGGTAGCCTTGCGCCGTATCAACGACGTCAGTTGAAGTCAAGCCGTAGTGAACCCACTTCTTTTCATCCCCCAAAGACTCAGAAACCGTCCGCGTGAAGGCAATCACGTCGTGGTGGGTTACTGATTCGATCTCGTGGATGCGGTCAACGGAGAACTTAGCGTTCTTCTTGATCTTTTCCACGTCTTCGGCTGGAATGTGGCCCAGCTTTGACCAAGCTTCGTCGGCAGCAATTTCAACTGCCAGCCAGCATTCGTACTTCTTTTCTTCAGTCCAGATGGCGCCCATTTCAGGTCTGGTGTAACGATCAATCATCTATTCTTCACCTTTTGCAATCAATTCAATAACAGTATTTTCAAATATAAATCCGCTTAGGCATCCCAGACTTTGGTGTCCTTGATCTCACGCAGAGTCTGGTCGATGTCGTCAGTCAGGATGGTGATGTGGCCCATCTTGCGGCCATAGCGGACTTCCGCCTTGCCATAGTCGTGGAAGGACCATTGGGGCTTTTCAGGAATCAGCTTGTGCACCCCGTCGACGTGCTGGCCCAAAACGTTGACCATCACTACTGGGGACAAGAGCTTGATCTTTGGCAGCGGCCAGTTGCAGATTGCCCGGTTGTGGACGGCAAACTGGCTGAAGTTGCAGGCTTCAATTGAGTAGTGGCCAGAGTTGTGGGGCCGGGGAGCCAGTTCATTGATCAGGACCTGGTCGTCCTTGGTAATGAACATCTCAACGCCCAGAATCCCAACCAGCTTGATGGCCTTGGCAATCTTGACCGCGTCTTTCTGGGCTTGCTCCTGCACGGCTTCCGGCAGGCGGGCCGGCACGATGCTTTCATGCAGGATGTCGCCTTGGTTGATGTTCTCGCTGACCGGGAAGACCGTGACTTCCCCGTCGCTGTTTCGGCCAACCATGACGGAAGCTTCCGTCTTAAAGTCGACCAGCTTTTCCAGGATGCAGTCGCCAGTAGACAACACGCCCGCGGTCTGTTCCAGGTCAGCCTCCTTTCTCAAGAAGACTTGTCCCTTGCCGTCATAGCCGCCTTCACAGGTCTTGAGCACGGCCGGCAGGCCCAGCTGCTCAACGGCAGCGGTCAATTCCTCCCGGTTCTTGACTGGCAAGAAGTCGGTCACCCGGCAGCCCGCGCTTTGAATGAAGGTCTTCTCGCGGATCCGGTGCTTGGTGACGTAAAGCAGGTTGGTTCCCTGTGGAATGTAGACCTGGTCCTTGACGCTTTCAAGGGCCTTCAGGTCCACGTTCTCAAATTCATAGGTCAAAACGTCGCTGCGTCTGGCCAATTCGTGGATAGCATCGATGTCGCTGTATTCAGCAACGATCTGGTCGTCAGCGGCTTGCGCGGCTGGACAGTCCGGGGTTGGGTCCAGGATGATAACCTTCATCCCGGTTGCCTTGGCGTCAAAAGTCAGCATCTGCCCCAATTGTCCGCCGCCGATAATGCCGATGGACTGCCCTTGCTTGATCTTAATAGACAAGTTCTGCACTGCTTTCTTTGGCTTGGTCGTGCATTTCCTTGCGGTAGTCCACGATCTTTTGCTGGAGTTCTTTGTCTTCAAGGCCTAAGATCTGCATGGCCAAAAGCGCCGCGTTCTTAGCACCAGCAGGACCGATAGCAGTCGTTGCTACAGGGATGCCGGCCGGCATTTGCACGATTGACAGCAGGGAGTCCATCCCGCCCAAAGCACTGGTTTTGGCTGGGCAGCCGATTACTGGCAATGGCGTATTGGCGGCAATCATGCCTGGCAGGTGGGCCGCCCCGCCGGCGCCGGCAATGATTACCTTCGTGCCATTTTCGGCCGCCTTCTGGGCAAAGGCGAACATTTCGTTTGGCATTCTGTGCGCTGAAATGACCTGCTTGTCGTAGTCAACCCCGAACTGGTCGAGCAGCTTGCAAGCTTCCTGCATATAGCCCCAGTCTGATTTGGAGCCCATGACAACACTGATTCTACTAGTCACGATAATTCCTCCTGTCTGCTTTTCTTTAGGATAACAGAAAACGCGCCTTTTTAAAAGAGAAAGATGAACTATCCGTGCAAGTTTTCTTATGATCATTCGTTTTTAATTAAAAAGCCGTAAAAAAAGACCACCATGTGGTGGCCTAAAACTTATTATTCATCGTTACTATCAGCCCGCCAGTAATGCCGGCCATAAGGGTCCCGTTCCAAGCGGCCGGTATCAACCAAGTAGCGGCGCAAAATCGCGTAGTCGTCATAGACTGCTGCTAAAACTTCATTGACTTCTTTTTCAGTATAGTCCCGGCCAAATTCAAAGCGGTCGATCAAAGCATCAAGCAAGGCATCTTTTGCCTTTTGCTTGCGGGGAATGACCTGCAGGCGGCCATCCTTGAAAAATCCTGTAATATCCATTTAAATTTCCTCAACTTCCACCTAGTGCATTTCAGTAAGAATATTTATTTTATAAAAGCCTGCTCTTGAGGCTACTTAGTCATGTTGGAGTCCAAGACTTCCGCCCGCTTGTTCATCGCGATGTAAATCTTTGACTTGTAGGATGCCAGACCTTCAACCTCCCGCTTGGCATTAAAGTGATAGAAATTCTCCAGATTGCCTTCGGCAGAGATCTTGAACAGATAATCGTTAAAGGCAATGTAATAGCACTTGTAAGCAACATTGTAGGTAAAGCCCTGGACTTGGCTGGAGTTGGAAATCAGGTTTCCACTGACGGCGGCCGTTTCTTTGGCCTGGAAACTATTGCCTCTGCGGACAATCTTCCAAAATTCATACCGCTGCTTGGACTTATTGTGGAAAAGGGCTACCACGGTATTATCATCGATCACGTCAGCGTTCAGGAAGTAGCGGTTGTACTTCCGGCTCCCGTTGCTGACGGCAAAAGTCCAAATCCGGTTAACCTGCATGGTCTTTTTATCGATCTGCAGCAATTCATTTGACCGGGGCTTTTTGGCCCGGTTCCAGTTGGCCAGTTCATAAATATAGCGTGAAGTCGACCCTAATGATTGGCCATGACCCAGCTTGATATATGGACTGACCTTCATGTTGGCCGCGTAGCTCTTCCAAGCATAGAAATTCAGAGTCTGGGTGGGCATATACTGCAAAGCATAAGTCGGCACCTTGTTCAGGTGATACAGAATAACGTGCCCTCTGGAATTATCAAGTGATGCCCTTGAGCCGCCATAAAAGTTGGTCGTTACCATGTCCTGCCCGTAGACATCCAATCCTTGAACATTGGTCCGGACATTGGTTTCCTCGCTGCCTGCCAAAAGGCTTAAACTGTTTGGCTCGTAGAACTTGGTAGTCAGCTTGGCCGCCTTCTTGCCTTTTTTGTCAGTTCCCCAGTAGGTATGCGGGAAAAATTGGGCACTGTAGCTGCCTCTGAAGGCCAATTCAATTGGAAACCATGTCTTGCCTACGTTGCCACCCTTGCCAGGCTTGACGCTGGCTTTGGTGATCCCTTCCCTGGCATTGCCGCGGACGGTGACTGGCACCTTCCCGTATGCTTTGCCATAGCGGTAGGTCACCAGCCAGTGGCCCGGCTTCTCTTCAGAGATCCGGTCAATTGATTTCTTGACCAAGCCGTTGTCAACCACGCTGCCGTGCTTGTCGGTCACGTAGTTGATGGCGTCGTCGGTGTTAAAGCCGGCCGAATCGACAGTATCGTTGACCAGGCTGACGCTTTTGACCAAAGACATCTTGCTTCTGACAAAAGCCTTCTCATTGACATAGCCAACCCCGCGGCCGTCAATGTAGACGTAGTAATAGCGCCGGCCATTGGCAGTCTTGTAGCTTTGCGACTGGACGTGGGCCAGCTTGAATTCTTTCGTGCCGGCCATTTTCCGGCCAAACTTCCAGACTTTCTTGCTCTTCCAGACTTTCTTGCTCTTCTTGCCTTTTTTCTGATTGACCTTGTTCAGGCTGGCATAAATTCCATAATTTTTCTTGCCATCGATAATTTTGGTTGACAGCTTTTCACCCGCGGCGGCAACCGGCTGCTGGCCAGCCGTCAGCAAAAGGCCAGCAACAAGCAAGGCGGTCTGGAAAAGCAGCATTCTCTTAAATTTTATTTTTATACTCCCAATCATCACACTCAACTATCGGCCATTATGATCCAATTTCAGGGTTTCTGTCGGGTGGTTCAAGTTAAGGTAAAGCGAGCCCTTGTAGCTGCCCAGACCCTCAAACTCCCGGTGGGTCGCGAACTTATAGTAGTTCATGACCTTGCCGGCTTGCGTAACGCCGGCCAGACCGGCCCCAACCTTGAAGAGATAGTCGTTAAAAGCAATATAGTAGACATCGTAGGCACTATCCCAGACAAAGCCTTGGACTTCAGCGGAATTGCTGATCAAGTCGCTGGCCGTGGCCCCGACCTCCTTGGCCTTGAAGCTGTTGCCCGTTCGCGTGATCTTCCAGTATTCATAGCGGTGCTTGGAGGCATTATGGAAGAGCGCGATCAAGGTATTGTCATCAATCACGTCCGCGTTAAGGAAAACCCGCGGGTACTTGGCCGACCCGTTCCAAACCTTGATCGTCCAAATCTTGTCCATTTGCATGGTCGCTTTGTTGACCCGGATCAGTTCCTGGGAGTTGGCCCAGTTTCCGGACCGGTTCCAGTTGGCCAAAACGTAGGCATACTTCTTGGTGCTCCCAATTGCCTGCCCATGGCCCAGTCGCATGTACGGACTCACCTTAACGTGCTTGACGTAATCCAGCCAGACGTCAAAGTCCAGCGTCGTGCTTGGCAGCTGCTGGTAGTCGTATTTGCGGCGATTTTTGGCGCTGATATTGGTCAGATCATAGCTGACCATGTGTCCCCGGGCTTCCTGGCTGTCAGCCTGCCCCAAGTCCAGGTTGCTGGTCACCAGGGTCTGGCCATAGACGTCAATCCCCTGTACGGCACTGCTTACCTTGTCCCCCAAGTTGCTTGAGCCTGGAGCGCTAAGGACGGCAGGATGATAGAAGATGGTGTAAATGTTGGCCGCCCGGTTCGTGCCATTCATGCTGCTTGCCCAGTAGCTGTGGCTGCTGGTGGCAGTTCTGGAAGAAGATGCTGCTGACGAGGATGACGAAGCTGCCCCGTCGCTGGCTGACCAAGTCGTCAAGTTTGGCAAATCCGCGGCCGCTGGCTTGGCGTTGGCCGCGCTGACCCCTTCATTGGCATCCCTGCGCACCGTCAGCTTGCTGGTCCCCTTGGCCTTGCCATATTTGAAGGTCAAAGTGGCCGTTCCGGCCTTCTTGCTGGAAATGTAGCCCATATCAGAGATCTTCAGCTTGGCAGACTTGCAGCTGATCGCGACCCGATCATTGTCCACCAGGCTCCCGTGCTTGTCAGTCACGTAGTTGATCGCATCCGCCGCATTAAAGCCGACCGTGTCAACTGGATTGTTGACCAGGCTGATCTGGGGCACGATCTTGGCCTTAGAAAGCGCGAAAGCTTTCTCATTGACATAGCCCACTGGCCGGCCATCGACGTAAATGAAGTAGTAGCGCTTGCCGTTTTTGACCTTGTATGAATTCGACTGAACATGCGCGTATTTGAAGTCAGCCGACATGGTCAGCGGCTTACCAAACTTCCACTCTTTCTTCTTGACATTCTGATAAGCAGTCTTGGTCACCCACTTGTACTTGACTTGCTTGACCGTTTTATGCTTGGTCTTGCCCCGCTTCTTGTAAGCGACCCGCTTTTTGACCGTGTACTTTTGCTTCTTTCTGGTCTTTTTCTCAACTTTCTTGTTTACTTCTTTCAGCGTGAGCGACGAATAGACCCGATAATTCTTGTCGCCAATAATCTTGGTGGTCAGGTCCGTCTTCATGCTCTGGCTGAAATCCTTGCTGCTTGCTTGTGCCTGACTAGCCAGGCCGCCAACTAAGGCTGCGCTGGTCAGCAGTCCCAAGGCAAAACGTTTCATCAAATCCTCCCTTTCGTTTTAAATACAGTATGTAATTTAATTATCCCTAAACCATCCGGCTTCAGCCGCCAGTCTTGGCAAACAGGCGTCTTTTTTACTTTACCACAATTTAGATTTATTATTTGCATTGTAACAAAAATGTTAAGACTGCCTTAATGCTTTTCAGTCAAAGGCCAAAGCCAGCTTGTCCCCCTCCAGCTGCAATTTGGCCGAATAGCGCTGGCCGGTCTTCTTGGAGACAAAGCCATCCAGCTTGTCGGTCTTGCCCTTGCTGGCCAAAGTCCGCACGATCCGCTTGCCCAGGCTCTTGCCCGCGAACTTCTTGGGCAAAGTGAAGCGACAGCCGGACTTGTAGTTGGAGCAGCCATAGAACTTGCCCTTGTCCATGATTTGCCCGGCCTTGCAGACCGGACAGACCGCAATGCCTTCAGCGGCCTGTTTTTCTGCCTTAGCCCGGTCAGCCAGCTGGGGATCAATGGCCAGCTTGTCCGGGACCTGCTGGATCATCTGGCTGATAAAGCGCTTGATCTGCTCCAGGAAGTTGTCCTGGCTCCGCTGGCCCTGGCCGATCTGCTTTAAGGCCTTTTCCCACTGGGCGGTCATCTGGGCACTGACCAACAATGGCTCTGCCTCAGCCGCCTTTGCCAGGATCTGCCCGCTTGGCGTGACGGTCAGCTGGTTCTTCTTCGCTTCCAAATAGCCCCGCTTTTTCAGGATGTCAATCGTTGAGGCTCTAGTCGCTTCTGTCCCGATCCCCTCCACGTCCTTCAGAATGGCCTGGGCCTCTTCATCATCCAAGGTCTTCCCCGCCGTCTTCATGGCCGTGATCAAAGTCCCTTCGGTAAACTTGGCCGGCGGCTTGGTCTCCTTCTGCTCTTCGCTTAAGCGAGCCGAAAGGGCCTGCCCTTCAGCCAGCTGCGGCAAGCCGCCTGCCTTTTCCTTCCGCGTTTCCAAGACCTTCCAGCCCCGGTTGACGGTCACGTTGCCCGTAGCCTTAAAAAGGAGCTTGTCGACCCGGATCAGGGCCGTCGTCTTCTCGTATTCATAAGGCTTTAAAAACATTCCCAAAGTCCGGCGGACCACCAGGTCGTAGACCTGCTGGTCCAGGCGGGACATCTTGGCCAGGCGGGCCGGGGCCGGCGTGGTCCGGGTCGGAATGATGGCGTGGTGCTCTTGAACCTTGGCCGAGTTGACATAGCGCTTGTCCGGGCCAACTGGCTTCAGCTGGTCTTTAGCTTCGCCATTATCCAGCATGGCCAGGTACTTGTCCAGGTTCTGGGCCAAATAAGCGTACTCTTTGTCCGTAATATAGTTGCAGTCCGTGCGCGGATAGCTTAAAAACTTGTTTTCATACAGGTTCTGCACGGCCTTCAAGGTCTGGCTGGCACTGGCACGAAAGCGCCGGTTGGCCTCGCTTTGCAGGCTGGACAAAGAGAACAGGCTGGGACTGGCCACCTGCTTGACTTCCTTCTTCAGCTTCTCAACGACCCCTTCCTGCTTGCCCAGTCCCATCCCCTTTTGCTCTAAGAATTGGTAGAGGCTGGCCGGCGTTTCAAAGCGCTGGTAGGGCTCCAGCTTGCCGGAAAACTTGTGCCGGCTGGCCCAAAAGTCTGCCGTCAGTTCGGTATAAGGCACCGGCTTAAAGTGGTCAATCTCCTCGTCGCGCTGGTAGACCATGTAAAGGGTTGGCGTCTGCACCCGGCCAATGGAATAAACGCCCTTGATTCCTTGCTTGCGCAGCTGCAGGGTAAACAAGGGGCTGCCGTTCATCCCGACCAGCCAGTCGCTGATTTGGCGGGTTTGGGCTTCCTTGTAGCGGGTAAAGAAGTCCCAGCCGTTTCTAAGATTCTGGAAGCCTTCCCGAATAGCGCTCTTTTCCAAAGAGTTGATCCACAGGCGGTAAAGGCGTTTTTTCCGGGGATCGATCCCGCTTTGACGCATGATGGACCAGGCAATATTCTCCCCCTCCCGGTCGCTGTCAGTCGCCACGACGATCGTGTCAGCCTTTTTCAGCAGGGAAGAAACGATCTTGAACTGCTTCTGCTTGTCCCGGGGGACGAAATATTTGTAGCTGTCAGGAAAAATTGGCAGGTACTTCATGGCCCAGCGCTTGTATTTCGGGTCATAGACCTCGGGCATGGCCAATTCCACCAAGTGGCCAAAGCCATAAGTAATAACCGTGTCGCGCGGCAAGATCGGGTCTGCCACGTAGATCAGCCCTTCACCCTTTTTGGATTGGGCAAAGGCTTCGGCATACGCGCGGGCCTGGCTGGGCTTTTCCGCCAAAATCACTGTCGTCATCAACTTTCCTCCCTTGATCGAATCGCAAAACCACCTTAATATTCTAATCTTCGCCTGGTCATTTTCAAAGCCTTTAGTTCCGGATGCGGTCCGTTTTTTGAATTTTTTCGCAAAAAATTTCCAAAAAAGTTTGACAGTCCGCGCTAGTTCACATATACTTAATATGTTGCGTCAGAGCATGACGGTTCGGTAGCTCAGCTGGATAGAGCAACGGTCTTCTAAACCGTGGGTCGTGAGTTCGAATCTCACCCGAATCATACCAAGACGCTTTAGGCCAGCAGGCATTTGCCTGCTGGCCTTTTTTCTGTCTTTACCGCTCCATTTTCGCTGCTTGACAAAGGCGATCCTATTTGCTTGCATTTATAGGGTAAGTACATTAATTTTTGATGAGGTTAAGCTAATGAGATACAACCAATATGCTTATGTGGAAACCGCTCCGGCCAAGCAGGTCGAAGAGCTGCTTTCCATCAACTTTTTGCCTGCTAATTACCAAGACTTGTCTTTCAGCAGTCTGCTGGCCGTCTTGACCGGCAACGTCCTGGCTGAAGCCACGACCCGCCAAGCCAAGGAAGCCAAGTTCATCGAATATGCCGTCAGCCCAAGTGAGACTTTGGCCCAATTCCTGGCAAAGCAGCCAGCAGCCATGACGGCAGCCGAATTTTACGACGTGGCCCTCCAGCTGCTGGGCTACCACCCAGGCTACGACTACAGCCTGACCGACCCAATTGCCGTCGTCAAAAAGCAGGCCCTGCCAAGCAGCAAGGATTTGGAAAACAAGGACGACCTGATCAGCGCCTTCTACCGCCTGCTCAACACCAGAGCCAAGAACGGCCAGACCTTGCTTGACGTCATGGCCGGCAAGGGCTACTTCACCCAGTTCTGGGGAGAAGGCCAGTTCAAGTTCTTTAACGGCAAGTCCCTGCCCGTCTTTGACACCAGCAAGGTCATCCGGGAAGTCGTTTACGTGGAAAGTGACCTGGACACTGACGAAGACGGCCAAAACGACCTCTTGCCAGTCACGGTCTTCCGGCCAGCCGAAAGTCAGGACCAGCTCAAGGTTCCAGCCCTCTATACCGCTTCTCCATACTTTGGCGGAATCATCGACAACGCCGCCCAAAACCACAGCGTCGACGAAAATCTGACTGATGCCACCACCTGGACCAATCCAAAGTACGTGGCCAAGCCAATGAAGCCTGCCCCAAAGCCGACTGATGAGGACGTGCCGGCAACTGAAGTTGCCTTGGGCAAGTCCTCCTACGCCTTGAACGAATACCTCCTGGCCCGCGGTTTTGCCTCCGTCTTCTCCGGCGCGATCGGCAACCGCCACGGCGACGGCCTGCGGATTACTGGCGCTCCAGAAGAAACCATCTCCCAAAAGGAAGTCATCGAATGGCTGACTGGCGACCGAGTGGCCTACACCGACCGGACCCGCCGCTTTGAAACCAAGGCCAGCTGGTGCACCGGCAACATCGGCATGACTGGCCGCTCTTACCTGGGGACCTTGCAGATTGCCATCGCCACGACTGGCGTCAAAGGCCTGAAGACCGTCGTTTCCGAAGCCGCTATCTCCTCCTGGTATGACTACTACCGTGAGCACGGGCTGGTCGTTGCCCCAGGCGAGTGCCAGGGCGAAGACCTGGACAAGCTGGCCGAAGTCTGCCAGTCCAACCTGTGGGACGGAGGCAACTTTACCGCTAAAACGGCTTATGAAAAGGAGCAAAAGTACCTGGAAGAGGCCCAGGACCGGGCAACTGGCCAGTACTCCGACTTCTGGGAGGCCAGAAACTACCGCCACCACGCGGATGGCATCAAGTGCTCCTGGATCTCCGTGCACGGCTTGAACGACTGGAACGTCAAGCCAAAAAACGTCTACAAGATCTGGCAGAAGGTCAAGGAGCTGCCGGTTGAATCCCACCTCTTCCTTCATCAAGGTCCTCACTACAACATGAACAACCTAGTCTCAATTGACTTCACTGACTTGATGAACCTGTGGTTCGTGCATGAGCTGCTGGGCATTGAAAACAACGCCCGAAAGCAGTGGCCAAAGGTCTTGATCCAGGACAACCTGGAAGCCGACAAATGGCATGAAGAAAAGGACTGGGCCAACATGGGCCAAGAGACGGTCTACGGTCTGACCGATGATCACGAGCTTTCCACCTTAAGCCAGGGGAGCAAGCAGGAAACCTTTACCGACCTTGGCGGCAAAGAATTCAAGGAAGCCGGCATCAGCGAGACGGCCTGGGAATACCAGTTCATCTCAGGAGAAGAGAAGTGGGCCAAGGCCAGCCTGCGCTTCACCAGCGATGAATTTGCCCACCCGGTAACCATCGTTGGCCGGCCAAAGGTCCACATCAAAGTAGCCGCCAGCAAGCCGGTTGGCCAGCTGTCCGTGGCCTTGGTCGAACTGGGCGAGCGCAAGCGGCTGACCCCTACGCCAAAGGTGCTCGAGCGCTCCTGTCAGGAATTCGGCTTCCGCTTTGGCGCCGGTCCTTTGCAGGAATTCGTGCCAGACAAGGCAACTAAGGCCAAACTGATCACCAAGGCCCACATGAACCTGCAAAACTACCAGGACATGCACCGGCCAAGCAAGCTGGAAGCCGGCCAATTCGTTGACCTGGTCTTTGAGCTTCAGCCAACCTACTACACCATGCCTGCCGGCTCAAAGCTGGTCTTGATCATTTACTCAACTGACCAAGGCATGACTAAGCGGCCGCTTGTCGCAGAAGACTACACCATCGATCTGGCTGACTCAGAGCTGCTCTTCTACAAGAAGTAGCGGCTTGGGCAAAAATTGTGTTAAAATAAGGTATACGACAAAACAAAAAAGGCTGTTGCGGAGCTACCGCTGACAGCCTTTTTTGTTTTGTCTGATCATTATCTATTTGTTTTAGCTAGATGCTAGTTATTTTGCGGCAATAGCACTATTTGAGTATAAAGAAAGCGAGTTATTTAGAATCAATGTCAAAAGCAAGCAACAAACGCGTCTATTGGGCAATTGCCAGCGCGGCGCTGCTGACCTTCATTGGGATCTTAAATGAAACTTCCATGAACGTCGTTTACCCGCAGCTGGTCAAGCAATTCGGAGTTCCCTTGTCCACGGTCCAGTGGATCACGACCGGCTACCTCTTGACGGTCACCATCATCATGGGCACGACCGCCTACCTTTTGCGCCAGTTTCCGGCCCGCTGGCTGCACTTGGCCGCTGCCTTGGCCTTTATTGCCGGAAACCTTATGGGAACAACGGCAGAAAGCTTTGGCGTCCTGCTGGCTGGCCGGGTGATCCAAGGGATCGCGACCGGCTTGTCCACGCCGATCATGTTCCAGCTGATCTTCACGGATATTCCCCGGGAAAAATTGGGCTTCATGACTGGAATTGCCGCCATGGTCATCTCCTTTGCCCCGGCCCTGGGACCAACTTATGGCGGGTTGGTCGCGGCCAGCGCAAGTTGGCGGGAGATCTACTGGTTCCTCTTGCCACTGGCCTGCTTGGCCTTAATTGGCGGCCAGCTCTTTATCCGCAACCAGCCATTCGGCAACTCTGCCCCGTTCAGCAGCGGAGCTTTGGTCTTGCTGGCTTTGGCCCTGTCGGCCTTGATCTATGCCATCTCCCTGATCGGCAAAGGCGGTTTTTCAGTTTCATTCTTTTTGATGGCGGCCCTGGGCATCCTCTTGTTCTTGGCCTTCATCTACGTCAACAACCACGGCAAGACCCAACTGGTCAACCTGGGAATTTTTCAGAGCAAGTCCATCTGGCTGGCCGCCTTGACCTATTTCGGCCTGCAGTTCGTCAATATCGGCCTGTCCGTAGCCGTGCCGGTCTATGCCCAATACGTCTTGGGCTCCTCCAGCCTGATCGCCGGCTTGATCTTGCTGCCTGGCTCCATTGTCGGTGCCATCTTAGCCCCGATTTCAGGGACTCTGGCCGACCATTTTGGCTATAAAAAGCCCCTGATTTTCGGAGCCAGCCTTTTTGTGGCCGGCTTGATCTTGCTCACCTTGATCCAGCCCCTGCTGACCCCCCTGCTCTTTGTCTTAGTTCACATCCTTATCCGGGCCGGCTTCAACTTGACCTTCTCCAACACGATTTCCAACGCCACCACCCTGGTGACCCGCAAGCAGTCGGCGGATGTCAACTCCGTCTTCAACATGGTCCAGCAGTTTGCCGGCTCTTTAGGCGTTGGCCTGGCCACCGCCTTGATCGCGATTTTCCAAAAGACCGGCAGCGGCAGTCTGGCCGTTAGAACCTGCCAGGGCGGACGCCTGGATTTCATTGTTTTCCTTTTGACCGGAATTTTGGTTTTGCTGATGATCATTGGCAACTTCAAATTGCAGGAAGAAAAATAATTTTTGGGGGGCATATATAGAAGCAAATTAGAAAAGTGAGTTTTTCCTGAAATTTTCTCTTGGCAAAAGCCGGCGCATGTGTTTTACTGTAATTAACTTATCAAGGAGGTACGCGAAAATGTTCAACAATGCTTTACAAAACATGAACTTTGTAAACACTTGTTGTTGTGGATTGTGTCTTAAACAATCCACTGTTTGGCGTACAATTAATTCCAATTAGCTACTGATTAATTGCAGCTCAAAGAGTAACACGCAGATTGTTTAAGACGCGAAAGCCATTTTGGTTTCGCGTCTTTTTTGTTGCAAAAAGTCATCAACTTCAAGAAAGCGAGCAGAACGATTATGCAGGTCAAGATTGGCATCTTAAACATCATGCATGACAAAGTGGATACCCAGAAGCGCTTCCGTCATGTCCTGGCGGACGCGGACCTCACCTTCTTTTATCCCAAGCCCCATTACCAAAAGCGCCAGCTTCCAGCCGCTTTTGCCAAAATCGCGGAGCCCCTGGACTTGGTCAAAGTGGGAACAATGGACGCCTTCATCATCACCGGCGCCCCGATTGAAAAGATTCCCTTTGACCAAGTAGACTACTGGGATGAATTGCGGCAGCTCTTTGCTTTTCTGGATGAAAAGCAGATTCCCCAGCTTTATGTCTGTTGGGGAGCCATGGCCGCTCTAAACCATTTCTACGGCATCGGCAAGGACGCCTTGGCTGGCAAGCTCTTCGGCATCTACCGCCAGCAGATTCTGCAGCCCACTCCCCTGCTAGCGGGTTTAGCTTCAGGCTTTAAAGCGCCACACGCCCGCTACGCGGAGATGAGCCACCAGGACCTGGCCAAGCAGCCAGAGCTGACTGTCAACGCCATTTCCGAAACTGGCCATCTTTGCCTGGTTACGGCCAAGACACGCCCGCAGGTCTTTCTCTTCTCCCACCTTGAATACGGCCCCAGCGCCTTCATCAAGGAATACGACCGCGAGCTTGCCGCCAGAGGAGGTGATGACCGCGGCTTGTCCAAACCGCAGCAATACTTCGCCGATGAAGAGCACATGGCAGATCCCCAGTTCACCTGGGAAGAGACCCAGAAGCATTTCTTCGCCAACTGGCTGGCCAGCATTCAGCCGGCGAGCAGTTGCAAGACATGCAGCTGGATCGCCAAGATCCAAGAATTCAAACAAGTAGGAAATTTGCAGAATAACTAAGCAATAATTTTTTCAGGAGGAAACAACTATGTCAGACAAGATTTACAACTCAATTTTGGACACTATCGGCCACACCCCAATTCTCAAGCTCAACCGCGTCGTCCCAGAAGATTCCGCCGACGTCTACGTCAAGCTGGAATTCTTCAACCCAGGCGGCTCCATTAAGGACCGGATCGCCCTGGCCATGGTTGAAAAGGCGGAAAAAGAAGGCAAGCTCAAGGCCGGCGACACCATCATCGAACCAACTTCCGGCAACACCGGGATTGGCTTGGCGGCCGTAGCCAGCGCCAAGGGCTACCACTTGATCATCACCATGCCGGAAACGATGAGCGATGAACGCAAGAAGCTGATGCGCGCCTACGGGGCGGAATTGATCCTGACCCCGGGCAGCAAGGGGATGCCCGGGTCAATTGCCAAGGCGGAGGAACTGGTCAAGGAACACGGCTACTTCATGCCAATGCAGTTCGAAAACCCAGCCAACCCGGAAATCCACGAATTGACCACTGGCCAGGAAATCGTCAATGCCTTTGGGGCTGACGACTTGCCAGATGCCTTCGTTGCCGGCGTTGGGACTGGCGGCACCTTGACTGGGATTGGCCGCGCCTTGAAGAAGGCTGACAGTGCGGTCAAGGTCTACGCCTTGGAGCCAGCTGAATCACCGCTTCTTAAGGAGGGCAAGAAGGGCCAGCACAAGATCCAAGGGATCTCAGCCGGCTTCATTCCAAAGACCCTGGACCGCGAAATCTATGATGGCATCGTTGAAGTCTCAAGCGCTGAAGCCTTCGAGACTGCCCGCGAAGTCGCCCGCAGTGAAGGCTTCCTGCCAGGCATCTCCGGCGGGGCCAACATCCACGGCGCGATCGAGCTGGCCAAGAAGCTGGGTAAGGGCCACAAGGTCATTACGGTTGCGCCTGACAACGGCGAACGCTACCTGTCTACTCCGCTCTACCAGCTCTAAGGCTGCCAAGAGCAGCAAAGCGGACGCTTCGCTGATTTTTACCCAATTTACTAAGATAATTTGACTTTCAATTACTAGCTGACAAGCAATCAGCAATAACCTACACAAATCGACACATAGCAAACCTAGACACATTAACGCTTAAAACCTGAAAAAACGGGCTCGATCGCTTTGATCGAACCCGTTTTCTTTAGTTTATGGCAGTTCCGCTCCTTTGAGATAATCGCTTTAAATAAATTGTTCTAATTCTAACACGAATCGGCAAAAAAGAAAGGGCGATTTTGCCCGAGACATCCCAAAAGCAAAAAAAGCCAGGAAACCAATGTTGGTCTTCCTGGATCCAAAAAATATTTAAATTTTTATGGAAATTTTCTCCTAGTCTTCATTTTCCGTATCATTCAACAAAGACTTGCTCTTGAGAGAGCACACGACTCCCCCTTGCAAAACATAGCGGACGATCCCGACCGTGCCATCGCTGATCTTGTCAAAGAGCCGGCCAGCGCTCCAACTCTCGCCAATTCTCGTATTGACGCTGTTGGCCACGTAGCCGACCTTGCCCAGACCGGGCAACTCAACCCGGATGGCTTCTGAATCAAAGGGGTTCTCAGGCTCTTTGTACAGATAGACTTTCTGGCCCCGGGCAAAAGGCTCGTTGCCATAGTAGTGGCCGGTACCAGGGATCGTAAAGTAAATTCTCTCCATTTGACTTTACCTCCCGTCCTGCTAAGTTCTCTTTTACCATCATCACGCTTCGTATTATACATTATTTAAGCGCTTACTTCCAGCTCTTTTCGTTAGATTTAAGCAAAAGAATTGACACTTTTTCAGAAACTTTTGCCCAAAAAAGAAAAAACTGATCACTTGCCCAGCAAATGATCAGTAACTGCTTATTCTTGCTTCTTTTGCTTGATTTTCAGACTCTCCCTCCTGCTGCAGGCCAACAGAGCCATGGCCAGCAAGGCGCTGGGAATGGCCAGCAGGGAAAAGACTGCTGGCGAAAACAGGAAGAGGATGGCCAACAGGACCGTCAAGATCCCAATCACGTTCGCGTAGTTCAAGCCGCCCTGGCGGCTCTGCTTTTCCTGCCACTGCTTGTAAGCCGGGGATGCGATCCAGGCCAGCAGGACCAGTAAAATCAAGACACCGTAATACATTTTGCTATCCATCATGATTTCCTCCGTTTGCAATTATTGAATGTTCAGTTATATATCTATCCATTCACAATTATAGTCTATCTTGAGACTGGCAAACAGGAAAATCTGCCTGAAAAGCTTAAGATTTGCTAACGGTCAAAAATGTGCTCGTCTTCCAGAATTTGGCTGTAAAATTCCGCGCAGGCCAAGGCCAGGTATGGCTGCACGAAGAAGCTGGCCAGCCCGCCCGTCACGTTCTGCAGGATAATCCAGCCCAAAAAGGACAGGTTCAAGAAGAAAAACGACCAGCAGCGGCCCTTCATTAGCCGCCAGCTTTCGTTGACCTCGTCAAAAAAGCCGTTACGGTTGCCTTCCAGCAAGTCGTCATCAATCAGGTATGGCACTTGCGACAGCCGCATTAAGAACCAAATCAAAATTATGGCCAGCAAAGTCGTGATTGAAAAGCGCAGGCCGGAGGTCATTTTGTCATCAGTCATCACCCGCATGGACACCACGTCGACGCTCTGAGTCAACACGCTCTGCAACACGGCATATTCCAAAAGGCGCGGAATCCGCTTGCTGGAGAGGACTTCCCAAAAGGTTGGCTTGACCGCGCCAATTTTGACATGGGCGCGCCAACGCTTCAAATAGAGCATGAAGGCCGCTTGGTAGAGATAAGCCAGCAAGGCCAAGGCAAAAGCCAGGATGGTCAGTCCCCAATTGACATCCCCGGCAGAGGCGTAAATGCCAATCACATTGGGAATGGCCGTCAAATAGCAGGCCAACAGGCCCAGCGGGGCGTAAACCTTTGCCGGTATTTTCTTCAAGTCTTCCCGGGCCGCTGCCCGGCAATCAGCTGCTTTCATTATTATTCCTTCATCGCTTTCTATTGTTGGATCTTCCTTTTAATTATAGCATTTGCCCACCCGCTCCTTTTCTGCCTTTTTTCACTGATTGGCAAGCTTTCCTTTTTCAACTACAATATAGTTAGCATGATTGGAGGGAAAAAATATGAAAATTGCCGTTCTTACCGACAGTTCTGCCTACCTGAGCAAGGAGCAGCAGGACAAGTACCAGATCGATGTCGTGCCGATTCCCTTGATTTGGGGCGACAAGACCTACTATGACCTGGTCGACATCACTTCTGACGAGTTTTATGAAAAAATCGAACATACCGAAACCCTGCCGACGACCTCACAGCCTTCTTTTGGCCAGATTGAGGAATTCATCGACCGCTACGTGGCTGAAGGCTACACGGACGTCATCATCCTGACCTTGTCCAGCGGGATTTCCAGCTTCTACAGCAACTTGGTCGGCTACGCGGCTGAGGAAAAACGCCTCAAGATCCACCCATTCGACAGCCATATCACCTGCGCGGGCTTGGCCGACTGCGCCATCTTGGCTGCCCGCCTAGTCAAGGCCGGGGCTGACGCGGACTTGATCATGAAAGACCTGGAAGACTTGCGCCAAACCATTGGCGTCCGCTTCCTGGTCGACAATTTGGCCCACTTGAAGCGGACCGGGCGCCTTTCTAACGCCGCCACCTTCATTGGGTCCCTGCTGCACATCACCCCGATTCTGTCTCTGGACGTTCAGGAGACCGGCCATATCTCGGCCATTGCCAAAGAACGCCAATACAAGCGGGCCTACAAGCATGTCCAAAAGGACTTCGCGGACCTGACTGCGGGCAAGTCCTACCCGATCCAGGCCACGATCTTTGACGCTGCCGACCCTGACCGAGGGGCGGCCTGGCTCAAGGACTACCAGGAACAGTTTCCAAAGGACGCTTTCGACCGGTCGATCATTGGCCCCGTCGTTGGCGTCCACTGCGGCAAGCATACTGTAGCCATCATCTGATGCCGAAAGCTGGATTCCTACTTTGATGAGCAGGGGCGGCCGCTGGCTGACGTGCATTCTGAAGCCGTTGGCGAAAAATTTTAAGCAATGCGGAATCAAGCGCAAAAGCCGCGTGGAATTGCTCCACGCGGCTTTTTTGTACCTATATCTATGCCTTTATTTCTGCAAATCAACCCCAGACTTCGTCCGCGATCTCCTTGATCAGGTCCAGCTTGCGCCACTCTTCTGCTTCAGTCAGGACGTTCCCTTCTTCAGTTGAAGCGAAGCCGCATTGCGGGCTCAGGCACAGGTTGGCCAGCGGCACGTGCGTTGCCGCCTCCTTGATCCGCTTGATGACGGCATCCTTGGCTTCCAGCTCCCCGAACTTGGAAGTCACCAGACCAAGAATGATCTTCACGTCCTCGCGGCCATTCCAGATGGTGGCCAGAGGACTGAAATCCCCGTCCCTGTCTGAGTCGTATTCCAGGAAGAAGCCATCGTAGTTCAGCTGGGCCAGGTACTTGGCTACTGGCTCATAGCCGCCTGAGAACAAGAAGGTTGACTTGAAGTTTCCGCGGCAGATGTGGGTCGTGACCGTCAAGTCGCTCGGCAGGCCTTCCAAAGTCCAGTTGATGACCTTAACGGCACTTTCAGCCAAGTGCACGTACTTAGCATGTTCTTCTGGCTTGTCCTGGCTTTCGTTGAGCTTGGAGATCAAAAATGCCCAAGTCGTGTCGTCTATCTGCAAGTAGCGGCAGCCAAGCTCATAGAAGTGCTTGATGGTCTCGTTGTAGGCCTTGGCCAAGTCTTGCAGGTATTCATCCCAAGTATCGTAGAATTTTGGCCAGTTGTCGGAGCGGTTGTCGCGAAAGAGCATGGTTGGAGAAGGAATGGTTTGCTTGGCTTCAGCGCCTTCGCCCGCGTGTTCCTTGACAAAAAGGAAGTGCTTAAAGAAGGGGTGGTCCGGGTTGTAAGCTACCTTGCCGCCCAATTCCGCGTTGTCAGTTCTGGTCTTGGCCCCGTGGAACTTGTAGCTTTGCTGGTAGTCGTACTTGATGACGCCTTTAAGGCCCCACAAGAAGTCTAGGTGCCACCAGCTGCGGCGGAATTCCCCGTCAGTCACTGCTTTAAGACCCGCCTGCTTTTCCTTGGCAATCAAGTCGATAATCCACTTGTCTTCAACCTTGGTCAATTCTTCCTGGCTCAATTCCCCGGCCTTAAACTTGGCGCGGGCCTCCTTCAGTTCTGCTGGCCGCAGAAAGCTGCCGACGATGTCATTGCGATATGGTGCTTGTTTGGTCATGATGTTCAAAGTCCTTTCTCAAAATACGAAAATAATCAATAGTCACGATAATCAACTAAAAATAAGATAATCAACGGCCAGAGCAAAAAAGCGCGCCGCCTGGCCATGCTGGCCAAGGGACGCGCTTGCGTGTTACCACCCTAAATTTCAATCCACCCTCACGGTTGGATCCTCTACAGGTTCCTGTTGAAACCCAGGCACAATAACGGGCGCCACTCGTCGAAGGCTTGCCGTGCTCACCTCCGGATCTTGCTCCAAGACCATCTTCGCTACCTGCGGCTATGCCGGCTCTCACCTGCCCCGGTTCTCTTTAATAGCCTTCAATAACTACTCATCTTTTCTCAGCAATCATTAATCTAATTGCCATAATCCTACAATTATTTGGACAAAAAGTCAAGACAAGACCGGCAATTGCCAAAAAACTAAAAAAGTTAAGCGATTAGTCAAAAATCTGCGGCTGTTTTTCCAGAATTCCTTGCTAAAAGCCTTATGGCTTAATCCATGGCAGCTGGTTTGAAAACGAGAAGACCAATTTGCTTTTGGAAAGTTATTAAGAATCTCAAAAGAAATATTTTTTCTCCCCCCATGATTGAAAGCGCTTCATTTAGGTGTTACAATGCACTTGAAATCGAAAGTTAATCTGTTAACAAGTAATTTATGAGGTAAAAACCATGCATTACACTAACGGTAACTATGAAGCTTTTACTGACGCACGCGCGCCAAAGGAAAATGCCGAAAAGAATGCTTATATTATCGGTGGCGGCTTGGCCGGCCTGGCTGCGGCCGTCTTTATGGTTCGCGATGCCCACATGACAGGCAGCAAGATCCACATCTTGGAAGAAGAAGCCCTGGCTGGGGGGTCTCTGGACGGGATCAAGCGGCCGGAATACGGCTATATCATCCGGGGCGGCCGGGAGATGGAAAACCACTTTGAATGTCTGTGGGACATGTACCGGTCCATTCCTTCCCTGGAAATTCCAGGTGCTTCCTATTTGGACGAGTATGCCTGGCTTGACCGCGACGACCCGAACTCATCAAACTGCCGCCTGATCCACCACCGCGGCGACCGGGTTCCAACCGACGGGCAATATGGCCTGGGCAAGTGTGCGAGCGAAATCGTCAAGCTGATCATGACCCCGGAAGACAAGCTGGAAGGCATCACGATCGAAGACTGGTTCTCTGACGAATTCTTTGAAACCAACTTCTGGGCTTACTGGGCAACCATGTTTGCCTTTGAAAAGTGGCACTCAGTGATTGAAATGCGCCGTTACGCGATGCGCTTCATCCACCACATTGACGGCTTGCCAGACCTGTCAGCCTTGAAGTTCAACAAGTACAACCAATATGAGTCCATGACCAAGCCGCTTTTGGCCTACCTCAAGGACCACGGAGTTGAAATCTGGTACGACACCCAGGTTGAAAACGTCATCGTTGACTGTGCCAATGGTGAAAAGCTGGCCAAGAAGCTGCTTTACACCCGTGAAGGTGAGAAGCACGAGCTTGACCTGACGGAAAACGACATCGTCCTGGTTACCAACGGGTCCATCGTTGAAAGCTCAACCTACGGCACCCATCACGCGCCAGCCCCAATCACCCACAGGCTGGGCGGCTCCTGGACCTTGTGGAAGAACCTGGCCAAGCAGTCGCCTGACTTTGGCCACCCAGAAGTCTTCTGCGAAAACATTCCAGAACGGGCCTGGTACATTTCCGCGACCATGACCATGAAGGACGCCACCCTTGAGCCATACTTTGAGCGCCTGACCAAGCGCGACATCCACCAGCACCGCGTCAACACGGGTGGGATCATTACGGTAACTGACTCCAACTGGATGCTCTCCTTCACCATCCACCGGCAACCGCACTTCAAGGACCAGAAGGAAAACGAGACCGTTGTCTGGATCTATGCCCTCTACTCTGACACCCCAGGCAACTACATCAAGAAGCGGGTCGTTGACTGCACGGGTGAAGAAATTACTGAAGAGCTCCTTTACCACCTGGGCGTTCCAGACGACTTGATCAAGAAGTATGCCGGCGAAGACTACGTCAACACGATCCCAGTCTACATGCCTTACGTAACGGCCTACTTCCAGTTGCGCAAGAAAGGCGACCGGCCAGACGTCGTTCCAGCTGGTTCACGGAACCTGGGCTTCATCGGCAACTTTGCCGAATCCCCGACCCGCGACACGGTCTTCACGACTGAATACTCAGTCCGGACCGCCATGGAAGCCGTCTACAGCCTGCTCAACGTTGATCGCGGGGTTCCGGAAGTCTTTGACTCCGTCTACGACATCCGGGAACTTTTGAAGGCTACCTACTACTTAAACGACAAGAAGCCAATCGACCAGATGGACTTGCCGCTGCCGAAGATTGCCGTTAAGGGCGCTTTGAAGAAAGTTCAAGGCACTTGGCTGGAAGAACTGCTGAAAGAAGCCAAGCTGATGTAAACCATAGCTAGCTGATTCAATAACACGCAAAAAGTCCTGCACGAATTTCGTGCAGGGCTTTTTGAATTGGCTTATTAACTAATCGCTGCCCTCTCCGTCGCGTTTTCTCTGCCACTTGGCAATGATTGGCAAGATCACGCCCAAGCCGATCATAAACAATGGCTCAACGATGTTCAAGACCAGCATGTGGACCCACTTGGCCGTGCCGTATTTGGCGTCAATTGGCACGATCCCGAAGGTAGCCCCGGTCAAGGTGATGATCAGGCACCACCAGCCGACAAAGATGGCAAACTTGCGGTTCTTGATGTAGACGTAGGCTGACGGGTAGTCCTCTTCATGAACCCGCACCTTGATGAAGGCCCAGAAAAGCAGGCCGGTCACATATGGCGAAACGATCCCGTTCAAGTTCAAGAGCTGGTTGAAGATGTCGTTGACCGTTGGCAGGGTCGCGCTCAAGAAGAGCAGGACTGAGCAGATGAAGGTCGTCAGCCAGTAGCCATTGATTGGCAGGCCGTTTTTGTCAACCTTGGTCAACTGCTTGGGCAAATACTGCTTGGCAGTGTCTGACAGGAAGATCCGGGCCCCACCATCGACCAGGACTGCCAGCTGGGCCAGCATGTACAGGGCTTGGGTGATGATAAAGGCATACAGGAAAAAGTTGCCCATCCCGAACTTGTCCCCCATTGCCTTAAAGGCATAGTAGGATCCGTTCATCTTCAAGTCATCCGGCAGTTTGTGGGCATTAAAGAAGACGCCCAGGGCAAAGGAGCCGAAGATGGTCAAAAAGCCCGTCATTGCCGCCAGCATGTACATGGCCTTTGGGAAGTCATGCGGGCCGTCTTTCATTTCGTTGACGTATGGCGCGACGAATTCACTGCCGTTCATGGCAAAAATCAGCAAGCCCAGGCTCATCAGGAATTTCATGTTAAAGGTCGGCAGGAAGTTCTTGAAGTGGAAGGGCTGGGTAGCGATTGGCCGCCCCTGGCCCAAGTAGGCAAAAGTCATGATGACGAAGAGGATGGTCATGATGAACATGGCTCCCCCGCCAATGACTGACAGCCACTGCAAGGAGTTGGCAAACTTATGCTGGAAGAAAATAAAGAGCACGAAGATTACCGCCGTAAACAGGGCAAAGGCCCAGTTGGACATTTCCCGGTCATTGAGGGCCCGGCCTTTAAAGAGCCAGGCAAAAGAAATTACCGTCGAGTTGGCAACGTCAACCAGGTATGGGAGGGAAACGACCCAGTAGCACCAAGCCGCGATGTAGCCCATCCGATCGCCGGACGTGTGCCGGATCCATGATGACAATCCGCCGCCCTCTTTCGCAAAGACGCTCCCCAAGTGGCCAACCATCATTTCATACGGAATAACGAACAGAACCAGCAGCATGACCCAGTCGGAGACCACGGCCAAGCCTTGGTTCTGGAAGTTGTAAATAATATCGTCAAAGCCGATGACGGTGACAAAGTCCATCAGGGCAATGACAGGCCAGGAAATATATTTTCTTTTTCCTGTCTCATCTAAAGAATCCATCTTTTTCCTCCTTCATATTTTAACACCTGCCCTAATTATAGTCGCATGGGCAGCGGAGGAAACCTGCTAAAGCAATGTAAGCCCTTCCTAGTTGAATTTTTGCAAAAAAATCAGCAGCAGTCTGAAAACTGTTGCTGATTTTTAATAACTATTTCATGCTTTCTTGCAAGCGGGCAATCCGCCGGTCCAAGGTCGGGTGGTCGGAAAAGAGGTTGGCCCAAAAATGCTTGCCCTTGAAGACGTTGAAGGCCAAGGCCCTGACCATTGGGTCGGCATCCCGGCGGGCGGCAGCGAAATCAGCGGCCTGGTCTTCTTTGGCCGTTTTTTCCTCTTCCACTGCAAACTCTTCCAGCTTTTCCAAGGCTGAGATGATGCACGAGGGATCGCGGGTCAAGTCAACTGAGCCCACGTCTGCCAAGTACTCTCTTTGCCGGGAGGTCGCCAAGTTCAGCAAGTAGGCCAGCGGCAAAGCCACCAGCAAGAGGGCCAGACCCACGGCCAAGAAGAAGGCGCCAAAGCACCAGAGGATGATGGCGGAAATGCATCCCCGCACCTTAGTCGTAAAGCAGCCCAAGCCCAAAGTGGTTAAGCCCAAGGCCGCCAGCAGGATAAAAGTATACAGACCAGAAGAAATCGTGGTCACCCGCATGTCATAATTGCGGATGTGCGACATCTCGTGACCAATGACGCCCAGGAGCTCTTTCTTGTTCATTAGCCGCAAGAGCCCCGAGGTCACGGCCAAGCTGGCATGTTCCGGATCCCGGCCCGTGGCGAAAGCATTCGGCTCAGTCAGCGGAACGACATAAACCTTGGGCATCGGCAGGCCAGCTGCCAGGCTCATCTCCTCTACCAGTTCATAGAGCTCTGGCGCCTCTTCCCGGCTGACCTCAACGCCGCCGGTAATCTTCATCAAATGCCGGGTTGCGTCAAAATAGATGTAGGCCAGATAGATCAAGCCGGCACCCAGGAAGAAGCAGCTAAGGGCGATAGTATCGGTCAGGTAGTCAATAAACCATGCCGCTGCACCCAAAATGAGCACATAGCCGCCTATTGCCAGCCAAGTATTGCGCTTGTTCTGCTCAATTTGCTTATACAGCATCTGCATTTCCTTCTTTCATTTTTCTTAAACTGCTTTTGGCTAGATTTTCGGCATTTTAATGACAATCAAGCTGGAAAGCAGACACAAGGCAATCATCAGCACGTAGGCGATGGTCTGTCCTATTCCCAGCGGATTGGCCTTGTAAGCTGCCCCATAGAGCATTGGACCAAAAGCCGCGATGAAGTAGCCGCCGCTTTGGGTCAGCCCGGACAATTGGGCCGTCTTTTGGGGCGTAGTGGTCTTCAGCGGGAACAAGGTCAGGGCCATGATGAAGAAGACGGCGGTCAAGGCGCCGGCCGTGATTGACAGGTAGTACCAAAAGGCCAGCGGCATCTGGCTCTGCCAGAACATCAAGATCGCGCCGGCCAGGGCAATCAGGCTGATGGTCCAGGAAATCGCGGCTTGGGTCCGCTCTTTGGCTCCATCCAGAAACCTAGGCAAAAAGAGCGATACCGGCAAGCCAGCAAAGGAATAGCAGGACAAGACGACGCTGATCTGCCCTTGGGCAAAGCCATGGTACTTCATCAGGACTGGCAGCCAGGCAATCAAAGTATAGTTGATGATGGACTGACTGCCGAACATGATCAAAAAGGCCCAAGTATAGCGGCTCTTCAGCAGATCGGTCAGCTTGCCTTTCTTGACGCTTGGCGACTTTTCCGCCCGCTTTGACAGCCGGAGCTCATAGTCAGACTTTGGAGCAAACAGCCACAAGACAAAGGGAATGGCGCAGACGATCATCAGTGACCATAATACCGACTGCCAGCCAAAATGCTCATTGAGGGGCCCGGCCAGCAGACTCATAATGGCCGTGCCCAGGCAAATGGCAGTCGAATATGAAGTCGTATATGAGGCCACCCGCTGTGGCTCATAGCTTGAAACGACTGATGGCGTCAGCACGTTCACGTGGGTGATCCCCAAGCCAACCAGCACCGTGCCAAGCAAGATCGTCGGCCAGGAAATCCATAAGCGCAGGCAAGCCCCGGCTAGCAAGGCGGCCAGGCCGAAATTCAAGGCCTTGCGCAAGCCAAATCTGGTCATTTCCTTTGCGGCCACGACCGAAAAGCTCAAGAACATGACTAACGGGATCGTGGTCAATATCCCCAAATTGCTGACCGAAGCGTGCAAGCCCCGGGCCAGCTGGTCAATGATCAAGGGGACGACGGTGATTGGCGCCCGCATGGCAAAGCCAAAGGCAACCACAATTATCAAAATTAAGCGATCTCTTGCCTTCATTAGTTGTTTATGCTTCTTTCTTTATTATTGTTTTATTGCCCAGGCCGTTTGCTGGCATCTGCTCTCCCGATTTTTTAGACAAGAAACGGGCTCTTGCCTCCCCTCTCAGGGATAAGAGCCCGCCTATTTCCCAGGAAATCGTCCTAGGCAATGTATGACATCATAATTTCCAGCTGCATCAAGCCGTTGATGGCCGCCGGCAAGGCCGCCTGGCTTACCTCGCGGGAAATCACCCCGTGTTCCTGGTCAAAGTCAAAGCCGGCATCAATGACCATTCCTGCCGCGTATTCATTCAAGTCGTCATTGTCTTCCAAAGGGTTGTACTTGAACAGCAAGTAGCCGTCATCAGTCACCGTGTAGCGGCCGCCCCCTTCTTCCACCAGAACGAAGGGCTTGCGGCCATAGGCATCAACCAGGTCATTTTCGACTTCAAAAACCGTCTCGCTCCATGGGTAAAAAACCGTGTGCTTAGCTTCCCAGTCGAGATAGTCCTGCTTTAGCTGCTTCAAATCCATTATTTTCGCTCCTTTAGCACCTGCTGTCGCAGGTCCAATACCTTCTGCCTGATTTCTTCCATTGTCTTGAGATAAGTGGCATCCGCCTGTCCCGTCGGGTCGTCCAGGCCCCAGTCGACCCGCCATTTGCAGGGCAAAAATGGGCACTCAACCCCGCAGCCCATGGTCACGACTCCGTCTACCGACGGCAATTCAGCCAAGGTTTTATTGTGCTGGCCGTTTTTGATCATATCAATGCCATAGCGCTCTTTCATGATTCTAACCGCGTCGGGATTGATCTGGTCCTTGATTTCCGTACCCGCCGACCAGCTTTCAAAAGCATCGCTGGCCAAAGCCTTGCCGAAGGCTTCCGCGATCTGGCTGCGGCAGGAGTTGTGAGTACAAATAAAAGCAATCTTTTCCATTTTTGCTCCTTAAAATGCAACTGCAGTCTGCCTGCTTCTTCCAACAAGTTAATTATAGGGGTTCTTGGCCAAATAGCAAAGCTTGCCAGAAAAAAGACGGCCTGATCTGCCCGATCAAGCCGCCTTCGTGCTTTTCATCTGTTAGTCATCTTGACTAGTGGTGGTCAATTGCCCCATTCAATCGCTTGCGCCAGATCAAGTAGACCACGAGCGCGATTGGCATCAACGCCAGCTGCACCAGGTAGAACTCCCGGCCAGGCAGGTTCTTGGCGATCACCCCGGCTAGCATTGGGCCAAAGGCCATAGCTACGTCCAGGCCCAGGTAGAAGGTGCTTGAGCCCAACCCCTGCTCATCAGCCGGCGACAAAAGCAAGGCCGTTGACTGCAGGACTGAGTAGATGACCCCATAGCCAAAGGCCATGCCAGCGGCAGCCAGGGCCATCATGAAGTTGTTGCTCATGTAAGTCAAAAGCAACAGGTAAATGATGGTCGAAACAAAGCTGATCCAGAACCAGGTGCCAAAGCGCACCGTATCAAAGTAGTTCTTCAGGAAGGTCCGGATCAACAGCAAGACGACGGCATAAATCAGGAAGTAGCTCCCAACCGCCACGTTCATGTGCATTCTGTTGACATAGGTGACGATATCCGCCTGGGTGATAAAGTAAGAAATGCCAAAGCAAGTCGTCAAGATCGCCACCGGCAGGGCATTGACAGAAATGATCTTGAACTTCTTCTTGCTGCTTGCCGGCTTTGGCTTTGGCACGGCGTGGTTGGACACGAACTGGATGGAAACCAGCATGATCAAAGTGGCAATTGCCGGAATGATCATCGTCTGCCGGTAGCCGATCTTGTCGTACAAGTTGATTGAGATAGCCGGCGCCACGGACATAGCCAAGGCATTCATCAAGCCGTAGAGGCCCATCGCTGCCCCAACGTGCTGGCGCGGCACCAGAAAGGCAATCCAAGTGGTCATGCAGACGGTGCAAAGGACGTAGCCAGTACCGTTGATGATTCTGAAGAGCAGGAGCAGCTCCCCATTAGGAGCGAAAATATAGCCCACGATCCCCAGGAAGATCAGAATGCCCCCAATAAAGGACAGCTGAAATTTGGAGAACTTATCCGTCAAGTTGCCGGCAATTGGCCGCAAGAACATGGCGGCAAAGCTCATGATCCCGACGATAACCCCGGCCAGAACCGAATTGGCTCCCAGGCTTTCAGCGTAGCCGTTGATCAAAGGATTGTTGAACATGGTCCCGAACATAAAGCAGAATGAAGCGGCCATGACCAAGATCACGTCCTTGGAATAGATGGACTTGCTCTTTTCCTGGTGCATTCTCCCCGTGGCATTGGGCTTATGAGTTGATAAAGTTTGGGCTTTGGTACTCACGATTTGATTCCTCTTATCCTAATTAAGCTAAATAAAGAAGCTAACTAAATTTTGTTTGGAATTTGATCCTTAAAATCATATTAAAGGTTACCATCTTTTGGCCTAAAAGAGGGCAAAAAAAGCGTTCATTTTGCTTTTTCTCGTGGAAAAGCAAGCTGAACGCTTACAAGGAAAGACAGTGCTTAATTAATTAAACTAAAATTGCTAATCAGACTAGTAATATCTAGTCAGGCCAGCCATCATCCGTCACCTTGAATGAGACCAGCAGGCCCAAAAGGATCAAGACGATGGTGAAATAAAGGCTAAAGTGTACGCCGCCAGTAAACTTGGCGGTCATTGAGCCAGCGGTCAGTCCCTTGCCCAAAGTCAGGAAACTGGTGGACAAGGCCGTGGCCAAGGCCCCGATGATCTGCTGCATGGTGTTCAAGATGGTTGAGCCATCAGCTGATTCAGCTCCTTCCAAAGAGTTCAGGGCTGAGGTTTGGGCTGGCGACATGGCCAAAGGCGTCCCGATCATCAAGACGATGTGCGCCGTGATCACGTACCAGACCGCACTGCGGCTGCTCCCCAGGGCCAGCATTGCGGCGCCAAGCAAGGCGATCATGAAGCCGATTCGGCTTGGCCACTTGGCCCCCAGGGCGTCATACATTCTGCCGGCCAAGGCGCTGGTCAAGGCATTGACCAAGCCGCCTGGCAGCATGATCAGCCCCGTCAAGGCTACCTTGACGCCCAAACTGTTTTGCAGGTATTGGGGCAAAATGTACATCGCTGACAGGATTACGGCGAAGTCAAGCATCATCAAGATCCCGCCCAAGGCAAAGTTCTTGTGGCGGAAAACGCGCAGGTTAAGAATTGGCGTCTTCATGGCCAGCTGCCGGCGGCTGTAGAAGAAGAGGCAAACGATGCCGACCAGCAAAGTGACCAGGACCTGCACTGACAGCCAGCCGAATTCAGAAGCAAAGCTGGCCCCGGCAATCAGGCCGGAAAAAGCCAAAGCTGACAGCAGCACTGATGGCAGGTCCATTTTTGGCTTGGTCAAGCGGCCAACGTTCTTTAATGAAGTAAAGGCAAACAGCAAGCCAACAGCCAAAATAATGGCAAAAGAAAAGAACACGAAGCGCCAGGATGAAACGGCTAGAATCAGGCCAGTCAAGGTTGGCCCAATGGCTGGAGCAAACATGATGACCAAAGCCAGGACCCCGTTGACGGAGCCCAGCTTTTGCATTGGGAAGATCATCATCGCCACCGTGAACATCAAAGGCAGGATGATCCCGGTCCCAATCCCCTGCACCATCCGGCCCAGCAGGACGATCCCAAAATTGCTTCCAAGTCCAGAAACGATTGACCCACAAATAAAGGCCAGCAAGGCAAAAATCGTCAATTGCCGGGTGCTGAACCATTTGGTCAAGAAGCTGGAAAGCGGCAGGACGATCCCGATCACCAGCATATAGCCGGTAACGAGCCATTGGATTTGCCCCTGCCCGACCTTTAAGGCCGCCATTAATTGCGGCAAAGCGATGTTCAATGAAGTTTCACTGAACATGCCGACGAAGGCGCCGATCATCAAGGGCAGCATGGCCAGCCATGGATGAGCCGTCGGCACGACCGCCTTCATTGCAACATTATTTTCAGTATTTTTCAAAGATTACCTCCTGTTTTCAATCATGACAATTGATTACTTTATCAGTTTGTAGAATCTTTCGTAAGCAATTTTTGCTAAAAATACAGGGCTTTGCCCGTTTTTTTGCTTTTTTAGCTATTAAGCTTAAAATTATTAAGTCTAATTCAAAAATCAAGGATGTTTCCAGAAGATCTTATTAAATATTGAAAATCTTAAAGCAGCAAAAAAGAGGAAGTCACTGAGACTTCCTCTTTCCTGCTTAGTAAATTTCTTAGCTGAGAGCTGATTTTAGTAGTTGAAGTAACGCTTTACTTCCCATTGTGAAACAGATTGCGTGTAAAGTGACCATTCAGTTTCCTTCATTTCCAGGAAGCTGTCAACGATGTGTTCGCTAAAGGCTGACTTAACGACGTCGTCTTCCTTGAAGGCCTTGATCGCATTGTGCAGAGTTGATGGCAATGGCTTGATGCCAAGGTCAGCGCGTTCTTCATCGCTCATTTCGAACAAGTTTGAAGTTACTGGCGCCATTGGCAGCTTGCCTTCCTTGATCCCGGTCAAACCAGCCTTCAGGCAGGCTGACAGGAGCAGGTATGGGTTGGCAGTTGGGTCTGCTGAACGCATTTCCAAACGAGTGCCGATTTCGTTGGCGTTTGGAATCCGGACCATTGGTGAACGGTTGCGGCTAGCCCATGAAATGTAGACAGGAGCTTCAAAGCCTGGAATCAAACGCTTGTATGAGTTGACAGTTGGGTTGGCAACGCAGGTAATCGCGCGGGCGTGTTCCAAGATGCCGTTCAAGAAGGTCAAGGCAGTCGTTGACAGGTGGTATTGGCCATCCTTGTCGTAGAAGGCGTTCTTGCCATCCTTGAACAAGGACATGTTGGTGTGCATCCCGTTGCCGGCCAGGCCTTCAACTGGCTTAGCCATGAAGCAGGCGTACAGGTGGTACTTGCGGGCAATGGTCTTGACAACCATCTTGAAGGTTTGCAGCTTGTCGGCAGTTGCCAAGGCGTCGTCGAAGCGGAAGTCGATTTCTTGTTGGCCGTCACCAACTTCGTGGTGGGCAGCTTCAACGCGGAAGCCAAGCTTTTCCAAAGTTTCAACGATTTCACGGCGGCAACGGGCGCCTTCGTCTTCAGAAGCCATGTCGAAGTATGAGCTGCTGTCGCATGGCTTGATGGTTGCTTCCCCATCCTTGCCTTCCTTGAAGAGGAAGAATTCAGCTTCAAAGCCAATGTCGAATTCGCTGAAGCCCATGTCGTTCATTTCCTTTACGACCCGCTTCAGGTTGTTTCTTGGGTCCCCTTCAAATGGAGTGCCGTCAACGTTGTGAACTGAGCAGATCATCCGGCCAATGGTCCCTTCTTCTGGAGTAGTCCATGGCAAAACGGTCCAAGTTGACAAGTCTGGGTACAAGATCATGTCGGATTCTTCCAAGCGAACGAAACCGTCGATTGAAGAACCGTCAAAGCGGGTTTGGTTGCCCAGAACGTCATCCAGTTGGCTGACTGGAACTTCCAGGTTCTTCAAAGTCCCGTTGATGTCAGTGAACGCCAAGCGCAAAAAGCGAACGTTCTTTTCTTCTACTTCTTTACGGATTTCTTCTTCAGTAATAACTTTGCTCATTGTTTCACCTTTAAAAAAGAATAATTTACTATCAATTACTCAATTGGCTCTGTGTCAATCGATGTATTAACAGTAACACTCAGCCGGCCTCAGGTCAAATTGGTCTAATGAACTTTTTAATTAAAAAGGGATTTTCCCGATTTTACTTAAAAAAAGTATTTTTTACAGCATTTGTAACCGCAATCTTATCATGGGCGTAAGTCAGTCCGCCTTGCATGTACAGCGCGTATGGCGGGCGAATTGGTCCATCAGCTGAGAACTCCATCGTTGAGCCGGAGACAAAGTTGCCGGCGGCCATGATGACCTTGTCCTCATATCCAGCCATCGCTGATGGGATTGGATCAACGAATGAGTCAACAGGCGAATTTTTCTGGACTTGCTTGGTGAAATCGATCATCTTTTGCGGATCACCAAAGATAATGGTCTGAATCAAGTCAGTGCGGGGCTCATTCCATTTCGGGCTGACTTCATAGCCCAGCTTCTCCAGCAAGGCAGCAGAGTAGATCATGCCCTTGATGGCTTCGCCAGTGGTGTGCGGTGACAGGAAGAAGCCTTGGTAGAAGTCGTGCATATTGGTCAAAGTTGCCCCTTCTTCCCGGCCGATGCCTGGCGCACTCAAGCGGCAAGCGGCATTTTCGATCGTTTCGTGGGTGCCGACGATGTAGCCGCCAGTCTTCGCATAGCCACCACCAGCGTTCTTGATCAAGGAGCCCGCCATAAAGTCAGCACCGTATTCGGTTGGCTCATGCATTTCGGAAAATTCGCCATAGCAGTTGTCAATGAAGACCAGGCTGTCTGGGCTGACCTGCTTGACAAAGGCGATCATAGTCTTGATCTTGTCCACCGTGAAGCTCGGGCGGGTGTCATAGCCACGGGAGCGCTGAATGACCACGATGTGTGGCCGGTCGCGCTTGAGGACCTTTTCTGCTTCCTCGTAGTCGACCTCGCCGTCTTTAAGCGGCACATGCGAAAATTTGATCCCCTTCTGGATAAAAGTCCCGCGCTTGTCTGGAGTCAAGCCGATAACGTGCTGCATCGTGTCATACGGCATGCCAGTCAAGTAGGTCAAAGTATCGCCTGGCAGCAGGTTTCCTTCCAAAGCGACAGCCAAAGTGTGGGTCCCGGAAACGAATTGCGGGCGCACCAGGGCATCTTCTGTCTGAAAGACCTGGGCATAGATTCTTTCCAGCTTGTCGCGCCCCTCATCGTCATCGCCGTAACCGTTGGTCCCCTTCAAGTCTGATTCGGCAACCGCATTGTCCACGTAGGCCTTTAACACCTTGGCCTGGTTAAAGACGACTTGCTCGTCGATCTGGGCCAGGCGCGGCGCAATTTGGGCGTCGACTTCTTTAACGATTTTCGCTAATTCTTCAGGTAAATTATTCATTTCTAACCTTCATTCATCCAATCTTCTACTCGGGTAACGATTTTCTCAAAACAGTCCGGATCATCCAGGGGGTCAAACCACTCAACCGGCAACTTGTTCCTAAAGTAGGTCAGCTGCCGCTTGGCATAGCGGCGCGAGGCCTGCTTGAGGCTGCTTACGCAGTCAGCCAGGCTGGCTGCGCCGGCAAAATAAGGAAAAAACTCCTTATAGCCGATCGCCTGCAAAACCTGATGCTCCTTGGCCCGGTTCTGGTAGATGAACCTGGCCTCATCAAGCAGCCCTTGGTCCATCATCAGATCCACGCGCTGGTTGATCCGCTCATAGATCTTGCTGCGGTTGCCGTTTAGGCCAATGATCAGGTAGTCATACCTGGGCTTGATCTCTTTTTGCTGCTTTGAAAACAAACAACCAGTCCGGCTGATCACCGTCAGGGCTCGCAGAGTCCGCCGGGAATTGGCCGGGGGAATCTTGGCGGCGGCTGCCGGGTCCTTGTTGTTCAGCTCTCTCCACAAGGCTTCCGGGCCCTGTTTAGCCAAAAAATCCTGCCATTCCGGTGCAATTGCCCGCTCCTCATCAGCCCGGTCGCCCAATTTCAAGTCATTCAGCAAAGCATTGACGTAAAAGCCGGTTCCGCCCACCAAGAGCGGGAAGCGGCCCTTGGCCGTGATCTGCTTGACGGCGGCTTGAGCCTCATCGACAAAATTCTTGACTGAGTAGTCATCAAAAACCGAATGCTGGTCGACCAAGTAGTGGGGAACCTGCGCTTGCTCCTCTTTGGTAGCCTTGGCCGTCCCCACGGCAACCTCCTGGTAGATCTGCATGGAGTCGCCGGAGATGATTTCGGCCTGGATTTTCTGGGCCAGACGGATGGCCAGGCTGGTCTTGCCAATGGCCGTCGGTCCAACGATTGCCACAATCTTCTGCATTTTGTCCTCCATTTTTCTATCACTAACCATGATAAACCAAAAAAGCTTGCTTGAGAATTGATCTCAGCAAGCTTTTTAAAGAGTTGAATGATCTTTTGGGAACTTCTTAGTTCTTTGACGCCTTCTTGCGCCCGTTCCATTCTGCAAAGCCATCCTTCAAGTAGGAGACCTTGCTAAAGCCATGCTTGCGCAAAACGCCCACGCAGCGCAGGGTCATGGTCAATGAGTCTGAATACAGGTAGACTGGCAGGTCTGGCCGCAATTCAGAATACTGGTACTTGAACATGGTGTAGGGGATGTTGCGGGCCCCATCGATATGGGAGTGCTTGAACTCGTCAGCCTCGCGCACGTCAATGATCTGGGCCTTGTGCATCCCGCTCTTGAATTCATCATTGGTCAGTTCCCCGCCAAAGCGCTTGGCCTGGATGCGGTTGTAAGCCCAAAACCCAAGGAAGACCAGCAGAATCACGGCCAGGATGATATCTAAAACGATCAAAAAAGTACTCATAAACTTATGTGCTCCTTTTGCAAATCAACATAACTACAATGATACCGCTAAAAGCCTTCAACCGCTAGGACTTGTCTGCTTTCTTTTCCCGTTCCTGGCGCTCTTCGTATTCGTGCTCGCGGTTAAGAATCATCTTGGCATTCAAAAAGGTCCGCTGGTCCAAGACGCCGGCCCGGTAGATGTTGTCCAGCTCAATCGCCATCAGCTCAATATCCCACTTGCGCTTGCCCACGTGGACTAGGACGCCGTACTCTTCCAGGAGCTGCTGGACGTCATAGAGGGTCTTCATGACTTTTCTTCTCATAGATTGATCACCATCCCCAAGCGAACCGTCACGACTACGTAGACGGCCAAAAGAACCGTGGCCAGCATCCGGCTCCAAAAGCCGAACTGCTTGTAAGTCTCGTCTCCCAGCAAAGCGGCCAGGAGCAGCCCGCTGATCAGTCCGCCCAAGTGGCCCAAGATGTCGACGTCAGGCATGAAAATGTCCAAAAACAGGTTGATGACGGCCAAAGCCAGGGCCTGCCGGCCCAAGAAGCTCAGCAGGTCGCTTTCCTTGTTCTTGAAGCCGACCACGGCCATGGCTCCCATGATGCCGAACAAAGCCGTGGAAGCCCCGGCCCCAAGGGAATTGTCATTGCCAAAGGCCAGGCTGAGCAGGTTGCCGCCAACGCCTGAGGCCAGGTACAAAAGCAAAAAGCGCAGGTGGCCGAAAATCGGCTCAGCATACTGGCCAATGTACCAGATCATGATCGCATTGGAGGCAATATGCATGATCCCGATGTGGAGAAACTGGGCCGTAAACAGCCGCCACCATTGATTTTTCATCACGATGGCCGGATTGTACGTGGCCCCCAGCTTCAGCAAGACGGACGTATTCTCCGACCCGCCCAGCAATTCTTCAGCAATAAACACGATAAACAGGACAACCACGATCAAAGTCGTCATATAGTTCTGCTGGCTGCGTCTCATAAATTTACCTGTCCCTTTCCTGGTCTGCTGCTTTCACGGTTAGCAGACAATCGACTGGGTAATCAAAGGCTTCCGCCCCCCAGACGGCTTCCGGGTAGAGCATGACAGAATTGACCAGGGAAATGGTTTGCGGCCGGTATTTGGCCAAAAAGCGGTCATAATACCCGCCCCCAAAACCCAGGCGCTTGTGGTCACTAGCACTGAAAGCCAGCCCGGGCACGATCAAAAGGTCCAGGTCATTCTTGACGGCGGCAGACCGGTCCGCCACCTCCATGACCCCAAACTTGGATTTTTGCAAGACCGTGCTTGGCTCATAGCGGACAAAGTCCATGCTCTTGTCCGGATTGCTCTTGGCCAGCCAGACCCCCTTGCCTGCTTCCCAAAGCTGGGCAATCAGGTTGGAGGTGTCAACCTCACTGGCCATGGAATAGGTCACCCCTATATCATTTGCCTCCCTTAATTGCGGCAGGCGCAAGGCCTTCCGGGTCAAAACCGCGTCTTCTTTCTTTTTCTCCCCGCTCTTGGCAAAAGCCGCCAATTTGGCGATCTGCTGCTTGCGGAAAGTTCCCTTGTCCATATTCTGCCTCCCAAAATCAGCCAAATAAAAAAGCAGGTCGGAAGGACCTGCCATCTTTATTACTTAGTTTCACGGTGAAGAGTAACTTGTCTTTCGACTGGGCAATACTTCTTCAAGGTCAAACGTTCTGGATGCTTACGCTTGTTCTTCTTGGATAAGTAACTTCTGTCGCCACATTCAGTGCATTCCAAAATGATGTTTTCTGCCATTGTTTTCACCACCTACAAATTAATATCTGACTGTCCAATGATAACATTTTATGAAAAAGAGAGCAAGTTTTTTTGCCACTAATTCGTGAACTGGCCCTTGTGCAGC
The DNA here is from genome assembly GCF_009695985.1 of Lactobacillus porci. Classification (NCBI taxonomy): domain Bacteria; kingdom Bacillati; phylum Bacillota; class Bacilli; order Lactobacillales; family Lactobacillaceae; genus Lactobacillus; species Lactobacillus porci. The sequence goes on along the minus strand of NZ_VUMX01000006.1, from coordinate 25,947 downwards.
TTGTAGTAGGACGTAACCATCGCCTTGGCCAGGTCCTTGTTGTAAGATCCTTCCAAGTTTGGATTAAAGCCGGCAAAGACGATCGCGAAGGCAATCTGCGGGTTGTTTGATGAAGCCCAGCCAACCATGGTTTCATTGATCAGCTCCGTGTCGGTCGACTTGCCAGTCTTGGCATTGTAGTAGAAAGTCTGGGCCGTCCCAGTCTTGGCTGAGATGGAAGGCTTGACGCTCTTCAAGCTGTGGGCCGTCCCCCAGGCATTGCTCCCGTGGGTGACCCGGTAGAAGCCGTCTTTGATGACGTTAAGCTCAGACTGGGTCCATGGAATCTTGAACTGGACGGTTGGCTTCTTGTTATAGTAAGCCGAGAAACGCTTCCCGTCACTGGAGGTATGGCCGATCGACTTGACTACGTATGGCTGCATCCGGTAGCCGCCGTTGGCAATGGTTGACACGTATTGGGCCAGCTGAATTGGCGTATAGGCATCATAGTTCCCATAGGATTCGTCCAGGACGGAACCGGATCTGATCAAGCCAGTCTTAGAGTCAAAGGAGGAGCCTTGAATCCCGGAGCTTTCCCCAGGCAGGTCGATCCCGGTCTTTTGCCCCAGGCCAAACATGCCAAAGTTGTTGCGCAGGGTCTGGAAGGCCGTCTGCGGCATGTGGATGTAGGACTTGGCTACATAGCCGGCTTTGATCCAGCGCAGGGTCAGCTGCATCATGTAGATGTTTGAAGAAACTTCCAGGGCACTTGGCGCGTCCAGGGAGCTGAAGGTCCCAACTGGGTAGACTGACTTCTTGACTGGTGAGCCGGGCAGGTAGATCGGCGTATCAGGCAAGGTGGAGTTGCTTGGAGTAATGACCTTGTTGATCAGGCCGCCTGCCACCTGTGCCCCCTTGACGACAGAACCCATGACGAAGGACTGGTTGATGTTGCCCAAGGCATTGTCGGTGATCTTCTGCTTTGATGGATCATAGCTGATTCCGGACAAGGCCAAAACTGCCCCCGTATTAGGGTTGATAGCCACGGCGTAGGCCCCGCTGGACAATTTGGCTGCTCCGGCACCGATGGCCTTCTTGAACTGGGTCTTCAAAGCTTTCGTGACCTCAGCCTGGTACTTGGCGTCAATCGTCAGTTTCAGGCTGGCCCCAGACTGGCCGGCATAAACCTGCTCAGTCTTGGAGACCTTGCCGGACTTGGAGGTCACCTTGTAGCTGGCCTTGGTCCCCTTCAGCAGGGCCTCATATTCCTTTTCAAGATATGAAGTGCCGACCCGGTCGTTTCTGGAGTAGCCATTGACCAGGTAGTACTGCAGGTTGTCGCTTGGCAAGCCGGTCTTGGTCGTGGAAACGGACCCGATGATGCTCTTGATGGATGAGCCATTTGGGTAGTAGCGGTTCCAGTCGGTCCCGATCCCTACGCCCGGCAGATTTGACAAGTGCTCGCCAACCTGGGCGATTTCCTTGTTGGTCAGGCCGTTGGACTTCAGGTTGATCGTGGACAGGGTCGTAGCCCCGGACATCTTGTTGTAGATCAAGGCTGCCGTCTTCTCCTTGCTGGTCAAAGAAGGCTTGAGCTGCTTTTCAACGTAGGCCACTTCATAGTCGTTGATCTGGCTGGTTGACAGGCTGGTCTTCTTCTGGCTCTTAGGCAAGGCCTTCTTGACCTTGGCCTCGCGCTTGCTGTCAGCCAGGTAGTAGTCGGCTACCATTCTTTCAGACGGCTTTTCATCCGTAATTTCGATATAATTGCTAAGGGCATTGGCAACCTTGTACATGGTCGTCGAGCTAGTCGACAGGCCACGCGTATAGGTTACCGCGTTGATCGCCTTGTTGCCGACCAGAATCCGCCCTTGGGAGTCATACATGATCCCCCGCGGCACGGACTTGGAAACCGTGTTTTGGTCGGTTGAATCGACTTCCGCGGCAAATCTTGACCCGTAAGCCAGCTGCAAATAGGCCAATTGGCCGATCAAAGCGGCAAAAAGGATTAAAATAATACCTACCAGGATTTTCATTCTGAGAGGCGTATTCGCGGTTTGACTTCCGTTGCCAGTCCCGCTATTCTTTCTGAAATAACTCACGATAAATCTTCCTCACTAAACTAAAGACATTTTAACAAAAAGCCGTTCGCAATTCTATCACATCGGAGAGGAGTTAGATAATTCTTAATGTGTCCGCAAAAACTCAAAAACCGCTGCTCTAAAATCTTCAGTCTCAGCGCGCTGCCCTACTGGTTCAGCTTCCTCCTGCCGGCCCTGGTCTTTTTTGCCTATTTTGCCAGCAAGGGCTATAACGTCCTGACGGTGGACCTTGGCCAGCAGTACGTTGATCTGCTGGCCTTCTACCAAAAGAACCTCCTGACCCATCCCTTGCGCTTGATCTATACCTTCGCAAGCGGCTTAGGCAATTCAATGCTGGGAACGGATGCCTATTACCTGCTCAGCCCCTTCAACCTGCTGCTCCTGCTCTTTCCGCAAAAGCAGCTGCCCCTGGCCATCCTGGTCCTGATCTCCGTAAAGATCGGGGCCATTGGCCTGGCCAGCTATGAAGTCTGGCAGACCAAATACCCGCTTAGAAGCGCCACCGCCCTGGCGGCCAGCCTGGCTTATGCCTTGTGCGGCTTCGTGGTGGCCAACAATTTGAACTTGATGTGGCTGGACACCCTGTACCTGTTGCCATTTTTGATCCAGGAGATCGACCGGCTCTTCGTCAAGCATCCCCTGGCAGGCAAAAGCCACTTGGTCCTAGTCACCTTCCTCATCTGGTTTACCAACTTCTATACCGGCTACATGGCCCTGCTGTTTGGCGCGCTCTATCTGTTTTCCCGGATGGTCATCAACTGGTCAAAAACCGACGCCAAGTTCATCTGGCGGGCCTTTGGCCGCTACCTGTCAGCCAGCATCATTGCCAGCTTCCTCTGCCTGTTCGTGCTCTTGCCGACTCTAGCCGAGCTGCTTCAGGGCAAGGCCGATTCTGACGCCGTCTGGTCCTTCAGCTGGCAGTTTGCCCCCCTCAAGATCTTGGGCAAGCTGGCTGTAGGCTCCTACAGCTTTGGGGAAATGGAGGACGGGATGCCCAACCTCTTCATCGGCAGCGGCTTTCTGCTGGTCGCTTTGATCTACTTTTTTGACCAGCGAATCAAGCTTAAAGAGCGCCTGGCCAATTTCGCCCTCTTCTTCTTCCTAGTCCTATCCCTGGACTTTACTCCCCTGGTCTTGATCTGGCACATGGGCCAGTTTCCAGTCTGGTACCCGGGCCGCTTCAGCTTTATTCTGGCCTTTTTCGCCCTTGACCTGGCCTTGGCGACCATCAGCCAGCCGGTCACCTTCTCCTTGCTCCAGAAAATTCTGGCCTCGCTTTTCGCGGCTGGCTTGGCGATCTATTTGATTCTGAATCCCAACCACCTGAATTTCTTGAGCCAGGATGACGTCCTGGCCAGCTGCCTCTTCCTCCTGACCGCGCTTTTGTATATCTTTTTCATCCATGGCTTTCACAAGTACGGGGCCTACTACCTCTGCCTATTGGCCATGGCCGAAATGTCCCTCAACTTAGTCTGGTCCCTGAACGCCTTGTCCTACCAGAACAATCAAGACTACTCCAAGTTCGCCGTCAACGTGAGTGAAGCCGCCAGCTGGCAGCAAAAGCACGATCCTACCCTTTACCGGCTGGAGAAGAGCTTCAGCCGGTCAGATGATGACCCCTTCACGGGCGGCTACTACGGAATCACGACCTTCAATTCCATCAGCAACCGGGCGGTCTCAAGCTTCATGGCCAGCCTGGGCTACGTCCACAACAGCAACTCCTACACCAACCAGGGCGGCACCTTGATCACGGACAGCCTCCTGGGCATCAAGTACTACCTGCAGCCCAACTATTCAGCTGACGGAGTCTCCGCCAAGGCCCGGATGGCTTATGACAACCTGATCCACCGGGCTGACCTCTTCAACTACTATCCAAGCAAGCAGTTCAAGCAGGTCAGCATCCTCAAGAACCAAGCGGCCCTGCCCCTGATCTTTGCTACTGACGCCAAGACGACTGCGGTCAAGTTCGTCAACGACGATCCGGCGGCCAACCAGGAAATCCTCCTGGCCAAGCTGACTGGACAAAAGCGGCTCAAGCTGTTTGACGACCTGAATCTGCCGGCCTACAAGCTGTCCAACCTGAAAGCCAAGTCCGACAACGCCCTGGCCTTCAGCAAGGTTAATCCGGCCAAGCCAGCCAGCATCACCTTCTACTTCACCCCCGACAGCAACGATTCCTACTACTTTGAGCTGCCAAGCGGCTTTGACTTTAAAAAGGGCTCCCTCACGGTCAACGACATCTTCTATGACTTTGAAAGCCGCGACGACCAGACCCGTTTGGTCAATATTGCCTCGGGGCAAAAGGGCAATGAAATCAAGATCGTCTTCACCCTGCAAAAGAACTCGCTTGACCTCTTTGGCGCCCGGATCCTGCACCTGCAAAACCAACAGGCCAGCCAGGCCTTGGCCAAGTTGCGCCAGCCCAAGCTCAAGCTTTTCCAGGCAGGCAGCCTGTGCATCAAGTCCAGTGCCTTCACGCTGGCCAAGAGCAAACGGCTGGCCTCGACCATCCCTTATTCCGCGAACTGGCTTGTCTATGACCAGGGCCAGCGGGTAAAAACCGGCAAATACGCCAATGCCTTCTTGACCTGGAAGCTGGCCAAGGGCAAGCACCAGCTGACCTTAATCTACGTGCCCTGGCTCTTTCTTTTCAGCAGCCTGCTTTCCTTGATCACCCTGCTCCTTTACAAGATTTGGAGCCGGCTTAGCGCGATCAGGCACCCTGACCAGAATGGCAATTATCCAATTTAAAAATGACAGCAAAAAGCGCTGAACAAAGCTAATTTGTTCAGCGCTTTTCTTGCTGTGCTTAAAATAACCGCGACTAGTGAGTAGTCTTCACGTCGTTGATTACGACGTCGTAGCTGACGTTGGCAGCGTCAACGTTGATCTTGACGGTTTCACCCTTCTTGTGGCCCAAGAGTGCCTTGCCGATTGGGGATTCGTTGGAAACCTTGCCGTTGAATGGGTCTGATTGGCTTGAACCCACGATTTCGTAAGTTTCAGGCTCGTCTTCGCCCACTTCGGTAATCGTTACCGTCTGGTAATCGTTACCGTCTTGCCAATGCTTACTTCGTCTGGGTCGACTTCGTCGGCGTTGATGATGACCGCGTACTTCAATTGTTCAGATACTTGGTCGATTCTTTCTTCCAGACGCATTTGTTCGTCTTTAGCTGCGTCGTATTCAGAGTTTTCTGATAAGTCACCGTATGAACGGGCAATCTTCAAACGTTCTACGATTTGTGGCCGCTTAACAAACTTCAGGTTGTGCAATTCTTCTTCCAATTGCTTCTTGCCTTCGGCAGTCATTTCATATCTTTTTTCAGGCATATTAAAAATTCTCCTTTATTTCAACGCTTTGCATTGTTAAATATTAGAGTTTTATCATTTGAAAGTCAACAATTAACGAATAGTTGCGTCCACTTTTTCTTCCAAGGCATTTTGGACTTCAGTCATGGCCTTGCTTACGACTTCATCAGTCAAAGTGTCCTTTTCGTTCAAGAAAGTCAACCGGTAGGCCAGTGACTTCTTGCCATTAGGCAGGTGGGCACCAGCGTAGACGTCGATGACGTCAACCTTGACCAGGTACTTGCCGGCGTTGTCCTCGATCGCGGAGACGACCGCCGCGTTAGTCACGTCTTTATCAACCAGGATTGACAGGTCGCGTTCAACTGCTGGGTACTTCGGCGCTGGAACTGACTTGACGCCCTTGGTCATCAAAGGCAGGATCTTTTCCAGGTTCAGTTCGTAAACGTAAATCTCCTTGCCGGCGAAGTTCTTGTCACTGACGGTCAAAACTGGGGCGATCTGCCCGATCAGCCCAACGTATTCATCGTTGATGTAGATGCCGGCAGTTCTGGTTGGGTGCATCCCGTTGATGACTTCTGGCCGGTATTCAATGCCCTTGCTGATGCCAACCATTTCCAAGAGGTCTTCCAGCTGCCCCTTGACGTAGTAGAAGTCGATCTTTTCATCCTGGTGTTGCCAGTTGCTTTGGCCGGCATTGCCAACGTAAGCGGCAGCCAGATGTTCGTGTTCATTGTACTCATCGTCGGCCTTGTCATAGACGCGGGCGTTTTCAAACAGCTGCAGCTCAGTCTGCTTGCGGGCAAAGTTGTAGGCAATCGTGTCCAACAGACCGCAGATCAGGTTCTGGCGCATGGTCGTTCTGGATGAGTTCAGCGGCCAGTTGACCTTGACTGCTGGCAGCGGCTGCTTGACGAAGGTCGTGGCCATTTCATCGCTGGTCAAGGAGTAGTTGATGGTTTCAGTCAAGCCTTGGCCTTCAGCCAGGTTGCGCAGGTGGCGGATCTTAGTTTCTTCTTCAGTGTAGCCACCGGAGATTTCGCCGGTTTCCGGGTGGGTTGACTTGATGTTGTCGTAGCCATAGATGCGGCCGACTTCTTCAAAGAGGTCAGCATCAATGAAGATGTCCCAGCGGCGGTTTGGCACCGTGACCGTGTAGCTGTCGCCGTCAGTCGTGATGGCGAAGTTGAGCTTGTGGAAGATCTTGACGATCTCGTCCATTGACAGGTTGGTCCCCAAGAGCTTGTTGGTCCGGCTGGCAGTCGTGGTGATTACGACCGGATCGCGCTTTTCGTCAGTTGCCTTGACTTCACCGGCGCAGACCGTGCCGTTGGCGTCGTTTCTCAGGATCAAGGCGCAGGCGTCCAGGGCCTTTTGGGTGTTGTCCCAGTTGATGCCCTTTTCAAACAAGGCGGAAGCATAGGTCCGGTTGTCGTGGCGCAGGGCAGCCTTTCTGATCAAGGCTGGGTCAAAGACCGCGGCTTCCAGAATCACGTCAGTGGTGCTTTCAGTAACTTCTGAGTTGTAGCCGCCCATGACGCCGGCCAGGCCAACGGCCTTTTCGCCATCGGTAATCACCACGTCTTCTGAGTCCAGGTCCAATTCCTTCTCATTGAGCAGCTGCAGCTTTTCGCCCTCCTTGGCCAGACGGACGTCGATGCGGCCATTCTTGAACATAGCGGCATCATAGGCGTGCATTGGCTGGCCAGTCAGCAGCATGACGTAGTTGGTGGCGTCAACGACGTTGTTGATTGGACGAATGCCGGCGTTCCAAAGGCGAGTCTGCATCCAGAGCGGACTTTCGCCAATCTTGACCCCGGTTACCTTTCTCAGGTAGTACTTTGGCGCGACCTTGACGTCGGCAGTGGCCGTGAAGCCGTCAGTCCAGTCTGGACCGTCTTCCTTAAGAACGACGTCCTCAATCTTTGGCTTTTGGTCAATCAAAGCCCCGACTTCGTAGGCTGCCCCTTCCATTGATGAGGTGTCGGCCCGGTTTGGCGTAATGTCAAAGTCCAAAATGTAGTCATCCATCCCCAGGGCCTTGAAGACTTCTTCGCCAGGCTTGAGGCCTTCTTCATGGAAGACGAAGATGCCGTCAGCATACTTTGGCGGAACGAGGGCATCAGCAAAGCCGATTTCCTGCAAGCCGCAGATCATCCCATCGGAAACTTCCCCGCGCAGCTTGCCCTTCTTGATCTTGTGGCCGCCGGCAATGTGGGCGCCTGGCAGCGCCACGATCACGTCCTGGCCAGCAGCAACGTTTGGCGCCCCGCAGATGATCTGCTTAGGCTCCTCTTCTCCCACGTCAACCGTGGTCTTGTGCAGGTGGGTTCCTTCCATCAGCTCGCAAGTCAAGACATGGCCAACGACCAGCTTGCTCAAGCCGGCTTGCGGGTGAACCGTGGAGGCAATCTCAACCCCGGACCGGGTCAGTTTTTCAGCTAAAGCGTAGGGATCTACGCCTTCCATGTTCAAGAAATCTTTCAACCAATTGTATGAAACTAACATTAATCTTCCTCCTGACGGAATTGTTGTAAGAAGCGGACGTCATCACTGTAGAAGTCGCGGATGTCGTCAACGCCGTAACGCAAGATGGCAAAGCGGTCCAGCCCCAGGCCAAAGGCAAAGCCGGAGTAGACGGTTGGGTCAATGCCGGCAGCGCGCAGAACGTTCGGGTGCACCATGCCGGCCCCCAAAACTTCAATCCAGCCGGTGTTCTTGCAGATTGCGCAGCCCTTGCCGCCGCATTCAAAGCAGGAAACGTCCATTTCCACGGATGGCTCCGTGAATGGGAAGTAGCTTGGACGCAGGCGCGTGTCTCTGTCTTGGCCGAATTCGTGCTTGGCCACGCGTTCCAAAGTCCCCTTCAGGTCGCTCAAGGCGATGTTCTTGCCGACTACCAGCCCTTCCATCTGCATGAACTGGTGGGAGTGGGTGGCATCGTCATCGTCACGGCGGTAGACCTTGCCTGGAGAGATCATCTTCAGGTCGCTCTTATTAAAGTCATGCTTTTCCATGGTCCGGGCCTGCACTGGTGAAGTCTGGCTTCTCAAGAGGCGGTCAACGTCAACATAGAAAGTAGCTTGCATGTCGCGGGCCGGGTGGTCCTTTGGCAGGTTCAGCATTTCGAAGTTGTAGTGTTCGGTTTCGATTTCAGGACCTTGCACGACTTGGTAGCCCATCCCGATGAAGAAGCGTTCCAAATCGTCCTGGATGATGCGGATCGGGTGCTTGGAGCCCATGTGCTGACGGCGGCCTGGCAGAGTGACGTCGATCTTTTCAGCTTCAAGGCGCTGCTCGATCATCTTTTGTACCAGCTCATCCTTGGCTTGGGCCAAGCTCTCATTGAAGGCGTCGCGCAGCTCGTTGACCTTTTGGCCCACTTCCTTGCGCCGTTCTGGGGCAACGTCCTTCATTTGGTGCAAGATCTGGGTCAGTTCGCCCTTCTTGCCGACCAGCTTGACGCGGACGTCGTTCAAGCTCTTCTCGTCAGCAGCTTCCTTGATTTCTTCCAGCCCCTGCTCACGCAGGTCTTTCAATCGATCAAATAAATCCATGTAACTAATTTCCTTTCAACAAAAAAAGCTCCGCCCCCAAAAAGGGACGAAGCTTCGCGGTACCACCCTAGTTTAGGCACCAACAGGTGCCTACGCTCTTTGCCGAATAACGGTGGCCGCCGGAATTGATTAGATTCTACTCGCAAGATGAAATTCACAAGCCTTGCCTTAGCTTCCTCTCAGTTCACCAAGAAGCCTCCCTGTCAAAGCTGGGCCCTGCTACTAGTCTTGTTCTTAGTAATTAATTAGAATAATAAGTCAAAATCAAGCCGAATGCAAGCAGCTTTTAAGCCCATTTGTCCGCCCAAAGGTGAACTTGCTCAAAAACCGGCTTCAATTCCGCGCCTTTTGGGGTCAACGTATAGAGTACGATCTTGCGCTCTTCATCCTTGGACCGGTTGACGATCCCTTCAGCCTCCAGTTCCCGCAGCCGTTCCACCAGCACCCGGTCAGAGCAGGCGCCAACGGCATGGGCCAGGTCTCTGAAGCGCATGGCCTTGGTATCGCACAGGGAGCTGATAATCAAGCCGTTCCACTTCTTGCCTATAATCTCGAACGCCTTGACAAAGCGCTGGCACATTTCATAGTTTTCCGCTGGGACGCAGTCACAGGGACTGTCCTTTAATTCAGCAGCTTCCGCCATATAGATTCCTCCTAAGATTTATCATTCTGATTTATGATCCTATTTAAGCATAATTCACTTACCAAATACAAGTGAAAAGCCTGAACAGACCCGTCCAGCCTAGGAGAAGTAATAAATCATGATCCCAGCCGCTACGGCCGCGTTAAGCGATTCAGCCTGGCCCTTGATCGGAATGTAGAGCTTCTCGTCGGAAAGCTCAGCCACGTCCTGGCTGACCCCATGGGCTTCATTGCCGATGACCAAGGCCAGCTGCGGCACTTGGTCAAAGTCCTGCAGCTGCTTGGCTTCCCGGTCCAGCATTGAGGCATAGACCGGAATGTCCGCCGCGCGGAAGGATTCAATGGCGCTGGCCAAAGGGTACTTCAGCAAAGAAAGGTGGAACTGGCTCCCCTGCATGGCTCTTTGAACTTTGGGATTGTAAAGGTCGACCGTCCTTGGCGACAAGACCACCCCATCAAAGCCAGCGGCGTCAGCCGTTCTGATGATGGTCCCCACGTTGCCCGGATCAGCCAGGTCATCGAGCAGGACCCACTTGCCCCAAGTGAAGTCGAAGTGGTCCGGCTGGTTGATTTTGACCGTCATGAAGATTTCCTGTGAGTTCTTGGTTGAGCTCAAATGGTGGGCCACGGCGCTGTTGATCTTGACCAGCTTGTCTTCGTCATATTCCTGGTCCAAGCGGCTGACCGCGTCCGGCGTAGCCAGCAGGTACTGGTACTTCTCCTTGGCCTTCAGGGCTTCTTCCACCAGGTGAAAGCCTTCAATCAGGTAGTAGCCGCTTTCCTCGCGGTACTTCTTCTGGTCCAGCTTGGCAATGGACTTAATTAAGCGGTTGTTGACAGATGTTATTTCTTGCATGATAAAATACTCCTTAGAAATACTATTCTAATCGAACTTGCAAAAAAATTAAATCATAAAACTGAGGGGGATCAAATATGGAAACTAGAAAAATGCAGGTTTACGGCGTCGTTCAAGGGGTAGGCTTCCGCTGGGCAGTTCAGATGCAGGCTCAGGAGATGGGCTTGCCGGGCACGGTGCGCAACAATCCTGACGGCTCGGTCACCATCGTGGTGCAAGGCGAGCCAAGCGAGCTTGACGCCTTCACCAAGGACTTGGGCAAGGCAGCGCGTTTTGCCCATATTTCCCGAATTGATACAGAAATCGTGCCGGAAATGGAACAACTGCACTCTTTTCATGTATTATATTAGGGTAGCCTAAATATCTGGAGAGTTAATACGAAATGAACAAAATCAAAAAATACCTTTTGCCAACTGCTGGCTTAGCCGCCATGACGCTGCTTTTGTCAGCGTGTCAAAGAAGCACGTCCAAGAGCAATGTCATGAAGGCGCCAACAGCTGGTCCTTACTACTGGGTCTACAAGTGGATCGGCCTGCCCCTGCAGCACATTGCCGTCAACCTGAGCCACGCCATTGGCGGGGCCAGCGGGGCCGGCTGGGCGATCGTCATCATCACCCTGGTCGTGCGCTTGATCTTGATGCCATTGATGCTGAACCAGCAGCACAAGGCCATTACCCAGCAGGAAAAGATGCACCGCATCCAGCCGCAGATGGCCCTGCTGCAGAAGGCCTTGAAGACCGAAGGCTTGACGCCCCAGCAGCAGATGGAGCTCAGCGGCCTGCAAAGAGAGATCTACTCCAAGAACAACATCTCTTTGACTGGCGGCATGGGCTGCCTGCCCCTCTTGATCCAAATGCCGATCATGATCGGGATCTACCAGGCCGTAGCCTATTCCTCAGCCTTGGCCCACTCCACCTTCTTTGGGATTTCCCTGTATGACAAGTCCATGCTCTTGACGATCGTCGCCACCCTCCTGGCTTTGGCTCAAAGCGGGATTTCAACCATCGGCATCCCTGAAGAGCAGAAGAAGACCATGCAGGCCACCCTACTCATGAACCCAATCATGACCTTCTTCTTCTCCATGTCCTTCTCCGGAGCCCTGGCCCTTTACTGGGCAGTCGGCAACCTGGTGATGGTCATCCAGCAGCTGATCACGACCTTCATCGTTCAGCCGCATGCCAAGAAGCGGATTGAGAAAGAGCTGCAAGACAAGCCTATCGTGGAAGTCGTTACCCAGGCCAAGCTGGACAGCATCATCAACAAGCCAGCTGCCAAGAGCCAACAGTCAGCCGCTGAATCCAAGCAGCACCAAGACCTGCGCAAGCGCAACCAAGGCAAGCAGCAGCGCAATAAACATAAATAAAGCTGACACGCAAATTTACTAGTCAGCAGACAATAAAACAGCTCATGCATTGCATGAGCTGTTTTATTTGGCCTTAAAGGGCGCTTATTCTTGTTTTCCAGCATCTTGGCTCTGTAGACCTGGCAAGGCATTTCCTTGGCCGCCAGTTGCCTCTTGGGCGGCTTGGCGGGCTTTCAAACGCTTGACGTCGGACTCGCTCAAGACTGGGAAGGTGATTCGGAACTGGCTTCCCTGGCCCAGGACTGATTCCACGCTGATCTTGCCATGGTAGGACTCAACCAGCTTCTGGGCGATGGACAGGCCTAAGCCGTTGCCGCCCTTTTCCCGAGTTCTGGCCTTGTCGACCCGGTAGAAGCGGTTGAAGATCTTCTTCTTGTCTTCATCCGAAATCCCTTCGCCGTAGTCTTGAACCACGATCTGGCACTCGCTGCCTGCCTGGCCGGCAGAAACGGTGATTTCCTTGCGGTCGGTTGAGTACTTGATCCCGTTGTCAATCAAAATGATCAAGAGCTGCTCCAAGTGCCCCTGGTAGATCTGAATCTTGGTTTCCGGATCCAGGTCCGAGACTTCCAAGTGGATCTCAAAATCAGGGTGGACCATGGCCATGTCGCCTACAACCCTGGTCAAGACCTCCATTGGCTCGGTAATCGCGTTTGGATAGTGGACGCTGATCTGCTCTGCCCGCGTCAGGTCCAGCATTTCCTGAATCAAGTGCTTCATTCGCTCCGCTTCTGAAATCGAAGCATCAATAGATTCTTCCAGAATCTGGGGATCATCCTTGCCCCACCGCTTCAACATGCTCAAGTGGCCTTCAATGACGGCTACGGGCGTCCGCAGCTCGTGGGAGACGTCGCTGACGAACTGCTTCTGCTGCTCAATGTACTTTTGCATCCGGTCCAGCATCCTGTTGAAGGACAATCCCAGTTCTTCCAGCTCGTCATTGCGGTGCAGCTCCGGAATTCTGACCGAGCTGTTAGGGTCTTCGTTGACCTCTCTGGCCACCTTGGACATGATCTTGATCGGCTTGACGACGTTGCGCACGACCACATAAGAAACGATGATTGCCGCCAGAATCCCCAGGCAGGAGAGCCAGGCCATGACCCGCACGGTCCGGTGGATCAAGCGGTTGTAGCTGGTCATCACGTTCTTGACCACGATGTAGCCCGTCAGCTTGCCGCTGGTCCGGTTGCGCACTTCCTGGTAAACGTAAAGGACGCTTTGCCCCTTCTTGTCGTCTTTGACGACCGTCTTCTTGCTCCCCGAGAACTTCACCAGTTTAGGCGCGGTATCCCCGTTATGGAAGACGATCTCATCGCGCAGATTATAGATGGCCACGGTAACGTCAGGATTGGTAATCGTCGTCAGCACGCTGTCGCTGAAGACCGAGCTCTTGTTTGAGCTCTGGTCGTTGGGAATGGTTGGCCCCCCGTTCAGCAGGCGCTGGGTATCCGGCGACAGCTGCTGGATGACGCTGGTAATTTCCAATTCGCGGTCAATCCCCACCAAACGCTTGCGCAAAGTCGTTACCACTTCGTTTGAGACGTCCTTTTGCTGGGTGAGAGATTCCTGCTTGACCGTGTTGAAGACAACCCCGCAGAAAACAAGAAAAGAGACCGCGATCGTCAGCGCGACGATGCTGACCCATCTCACGATCAGTGAGACGCGTCTGGTCCCTCTCTTCTTGCCATTGCCCTTATTCGGCATTGTCGTCCTCATCTCTTACCATGTAGCCAGTCCCACGCACCGTCTTGATGTATGAAGGCTTGCCAGGAATGTCGATCTTGTTGCGCAGGTAACGCACGTAAACTTCGACAACGTTGGTTTCAATGTTGGATTCTGGGCCCCAGATCTGGTTGAGCAGCTGGTCCCGGCCAACGACGTTATTCTTGTTTTCAATCAAGGTCATCAGCAGGTTGTATTCCCGCTTGGTCAAGTCAACCGTCTTGCCATCGCCCCGGTGGACGATCCGGTTGGCGGTCTCAATGGTCAGGTCCTTGAACTTGACCACCTTTTGCCGCGGCACTTGTTCCTTTGAAGCATCCTTTTCAATCTTGACCCGGCGCAAGACGGCACGCAGGCGGGCCAGCAATTCTTCAATCGCGAATGGCTTGACGATGTAGTCGTCAGCGCCGTGGTCCAAGCCGGAAACCCGGTCGATCACGGAGTCGCGGGCCGTCATCATAATAATTGGCGTAGTCTTGACTTGTCTTACCCGGCGGGCAATTTCCAGCCCGTTCAATTCTGGCAGCATCAAGTCCAGCAAGATCGCGTCAAAGTCCTCATTCAAAGCGGCGTCAAGCCCCTTGCGGCCGTTATTTTGCACTTCAGTTTCATAGCCTTCGTGCTGAAGTTCCAATTCAACGAACCGAGCCAGGTTCTTTTCATCTTCAATAATCAATATTTTCGCCATAGTTTTCAAATTCCCCTAACAGAAAGTTTATTTTCTCTTCAATTGTCGCTTTAATTAATACGAGTCTCATCTTAAAGCTAATTTTAATAATTCTAGCATAGCCCAAAAATCGAATTTTAACAAGAGACCAATAAAAAATAAGTTCCGGCTGGATTAATTCCAGCTGGAACTTATTTTGCCTCAGCCTTCATTCAAGAATGCTTTAGTCTTTTTTATTATTATTCTTATCTTTGTCTGGCTCTTCTTTGCCTGAGTCTTCTTCAGCCTTCATCTGGTCCAGCAGGCCCTGCAGCTGAGCAAAGGCCGGGTTGACCTTGTCCTTCTTCTCTTCGGCAAATTCAGCTTCAGACACGACTTCCCAGCCCTGGCCTTCCGGGTAGACGTCCTCCTCTTCTTCCTCCTTGGTCAAGACCGTGGTCGGAATGTTCAAGAGAATGTTATCTTCAACCGCCTTCTGCACGTCGATGTCGTCATCCGCGAGTGGAATGATGAACAAACCCATTTCCTTCTCTTCTTGAGTCGGCTCATGGTCGGAATAGTTCTCGACAAAGGAGAACTGCTGCTGCAGCGGCACTGGCGCCAGGCTCCGCGATGACGGCACCACCAGGTCGGCTTTGACCTGGTAGTTGGCCGTTACGAAGGGCTCATCGTAAAACAGCTGACCGCTGACGTGGGCCTGCTTGACGTCGATGACCAGGTTCTTGGCCCGCTCGTAGAAGTCACTTCCAAAGTCCAAGTCGGCATCCACGACGGTCATTGGCTCACGGCTGTTTTTGATCTGAAAATAAGACAGTTTAAGCATTAGTTTACCTCCAGGGGGCGGTGGCCAAAGTTTTGGTCGACCCCAATCATTTGTTCAAACAAGCGGTCGGTTCTGACCTGCAGGCCCAAAGTTCCGTTTTGGGAATTCTTGCGGTCAACCTTGGAAATGATGCTGACCGCGAAATCCTTGCGCTCCTTCTTCAGGTACTTGCGGCCCGCCTTGCTGTAGCCCAAGAGCATGGTCGAAACGTCGTCGTAGCTGTGCAGGACGTCGCTCGTCGTCACGTTCAACAGAACGTACAGGCTCAAGCGGCGCAGGCGGGAGTAAGTGTAGCGCTTGGACTTGACGTGGCGCAGGAATTCGGAGAAGTCCTTGGCCAGGTGAATTTCCGCCTTCATCTTGTACTCTAGCCCCTCGCTCATCTGGTAGATCTGCTGCAGCTCAGGGATGGACGCTGATTCCAAGCGGTATTTCAAAAGCGGGAACAGCAGATCCCAGTTGGGCAGGGTCCTCTGCTTCTTGATGTCGGCAATTTCCCCCGCCGGCAGCCACTGGGACAGGTCTTCGCCCTTTTCCCCGTTCAACAGCAGGTTGCGGATGGCACTGGCACTCTGGACGACCTTTTCCCGCTGGAGAATGTCGTCATGCCCGGCCCCGACTCTGGTGACGGGGTGCAGATGCAGCGGCATCCCCAGATTGGCATTGGCCACGGCATAGGCCAGACCCAGGATGGAGTTTGGCTCGCTGATCTCATGGCCAACTTCCCGGGCAACCATCTGGTTGTACTGGGTCGAATAAGTCTGGCTGTAATCGGCAAAGTCCTGGCGCTGGCGCGGGATCTTGGCAATCTTCTGGCCAAAGTATTCAAAGTTGATGTTGGCATCTTCAACCCCAAAGACCAGGTCGTTGCAGCCCAGCTTGGTCAATAGCTCCACACCGCCAGTCGCGAACATGTCCGCGGGCTGCACCGCATAGGAAAAAGGCAGCTCAAAGACCAGGTCCGCCCCGGCCGCCAAGGCGGCCTTGGCCCGGGACCACTTGTCCAGGATGGCCATTTCCCCTCTTTGGACGTAGTTGCCTGACATCACGACGATGACTGGATCATCCCCAGCCAAAAGCCGGGCCTGGTTCATCAGAAATTCATGTCCGCTGTGAAATGGATTATATTCCGCAATAATCCCAACAACGCTCATTGGCTAGTCTTCCTCGATTTCCACGCGCTTGCCGTCAGCCCACAGCTTCTCCAGGTTGTAGAAGGCCCGAGCATCTTCGGTAAAGATGTTGACGACTACGTCGCCCAAGTCGACCAGGAGCCATTCTGAGTCGTGGTTCCCTTCAACGTGGTAGTCGTAGTAGTCATGCTTGTGGCATTCCTCGATCACGCTGTTGGCAATGGCGTGCAGCTGGCGGCTTGATGAAGCGCTGGTAGCTACAAAAAAGTCGCTCAGGATGCTGATCCCGCGCATGTCATATGCCTCGGTGTCCTCACCGTGGCGTTCGCTGATGGCTTTCAATACGATGTCTAATAACTCTTCGCTCTTCAAATGTAATTTCTCCTATTGTTATTTTTGGTGTTTTTGCTTGTCTTTGGCTCTTTCCTTGGCCTGCAGCTGCTTCTGGCTGTCCGCGGAAACTGCCCAGACATTGTAGGCTTCCAGGGTTCTTGGGTAGATCTTGGCCCGCTTTTCAGCCAAGTATTCCAAGGTATGGGCCAGTTCATAGCCGACCCCGGCATTCAGATCGGCAAAAGCAGTCTCGCGGGCTTCCTCAACCCCTGGAAAGTCCCGGCCGGGCTCAATGAAGTCTGCCACGAAGACGATCTTGTCCAAGGTGGTCATCTCCTTGTCCCCTGTCGTGTGCCGGTTGACGGCCGTCAGGATTTCCGGATCCGCGATCTGCAGGTCCCGCTTGATGAAGTAGGCCCCAACGATCCCGTGCCAGATGGCCCGGCTCCAGTTGAGCAGGTCAGGATCAAAGCCTTCTTCCTTGATGGCCTGCACGTAGTCAGCCACGGGAATCTGCTTGGCATAGTCGTGCACGAAGCCCGCCAAGGCAGCCTTGTCTTCATCATAACCGTTGAGCTTTGCCAGCTTGCGGGCCGTCTTGGAAACGCCGATGCAGTGCTTGAAGCGCTTCTCGTCCATCATGCTCTTTTCCTTGGCGATGATCTCATCGCTGGTCAAAGGCGAATAGGTTTCCTTAAATGCCAGCTTAGTCACGGTAAAGCCCCTTTTCTTCAATATACTTGCGCACCGGGTCTGGCACCAGGTAGCGGATTGAGGTCCCCGTAGCCACGGCCCGGCGGATATAGGTTGAGCTCAGGCGGATGTCGGGAGCGTCGACCCAGATCATTGAGTAGTGCGGATCCTGGGGATAGCCAGGACGGCGGATGCCAACCAGGGTGCACAGCTTGGCCAGTTCGTCAGCATCTTTCCACTTGTGGAAGCTGTTGACCTGGTCGCTGCCCATGATCAGGTAGTAGGTGTTCTCCGGGGCCTTCTTGGTCAGATAGCGCATGGTGTCGATCGTGTAGGACACGCCGCCTCGGAACAGTTCCAGCAGCTTGACCCGGAAGCGCGGATTTTCCCGCGTTGCCAAGTCCAGCATGGTTGCCCGGTCCCGGGCAGAAATCTTGATTGGCGCGTCCTTGTGCGGGGGGATGTTGTCCGGGATGAACCAGACCTCATCCAAGTGCAGCTTGGTCATTGCCTGCTCGGCAGCAACCAAGTGGGCGATGTGGACGGGGTTGAAAGTCCCGCCCATGATCCCGATCTGCTTGCCGCGGCCGCGATGGTCTTCTTCTGTTTGAACCTTCACGCCAGGTTCTTTGCTGAAATCTACTAATGAATCCATGATCAACCTCTAATTAAGAATGCTAAATTAAAGCTCTTCTGGTTCCTAAGCCAATTCCGCCCGGAGTGTAAGCCTTGATCAGGCAGCCGGCGGGCACGGTGATAAAGCCGACCCCGGCAAACAAGACGTCGCTCCGGTATTTAATATTGTATTCCTGCCCCTTAAGCGCTGGCAATTCATCCTTGGCACCCGGCGGGGTCAGCAGCTCGCCGACATGCTTTTCGTAAAACTCGTCAGCCTTCTCCGTCTTGGTCCGGTGGACATACATGCTTCTTGAGGCATAGACCGTAAAGGAAGTCGATGGCCCTTGCAGGTAGTCGATCCGCCCTAAGCCAGCCAGGAAGATCGTATTCCCAGGCAGCAATTGGTAGGTGGCCGGCTTAAGCGGCTTCTTTGGCGCGACAATGTCCAGCTCCTTTGGATCCAGCTTGCTTGCCAATTGCTTCTTGGTCATGATCCCTGGGGTGTCGACCAGGAAGTGGCCGTTGTCCAGCGGAATCTCGATCCGGTCCAAAGTGGTTCCCGGGAAGCGGGAAGTCGTGATCAGGTTCTGCACGTCGCCCATTTCGTCGATAATGGCGTTGATCAGAGTCGACTTGCCGACGTTGGTCGTGCCGACGAAGTAGACGTCCTGGTCCTGGCTGTGCAGGTTCAAGTACTTGATCAGCTCATCCAGGTTCTTCTTCTTGGCCGCGGAGATCAGAAAGATTTCCTTTGGGTACAAGCCCATCCGGTTGGCCTCTTGCCGCATCCAGTCCTTGATCTTAGACTCCTTGGAGTTGAGCGGGAACAAGTCGAACTTGTTGCCGACCAGGATAAAGTCGTTGCTGCCGACAAATCTCTTCAGGGAAGAAATCAATGAATTGGAGAAGTCGAACAGGTCGACTACGTTCACGATCAAGGCCTTCTTAGCAGCCAAAGAGTTGAGCAGGGCCAGGAAGTCGTCATTGTCCAGCTCCACTGGCATAATTTCATTGTAATGCCGCAGGCGGAAGCAGCGCTGGCAGTACACTTCCTCGCGCTCACCGTTTTCAACCTTGGCCAAGGCTGACTGTGGCAGATAGCCGGCTTGCTGGCTGTCTTGGCTTTGCAAGACTGACCCGCAGCCAATGCAGCGAATTTCTTCACTCATGTAATTGTTTCCTCCTTGAACTTTCTTTATTGTGCCTCCCCTAATTATATAGAAAAATTGGGGTTTAACAAAGAAAAAGCGCATCTAGCTCAGGGCTAGATGCGCTTTCCTTAGCGTTCGTTGATTAAGCTAAAGCCTTCTTAGCAGTTTCTGCTAAAGCGGCGAAAGTCTTTTCGTCGTTGTAGGCGATGTCAGCGAGCATCTTACGGTTCATGTCAACGCCGGCAAGCTTCAAGCCGTGCATCATCTTTGAGTATGACAAGCCGTTTTGACGAGCCGCTGCGTTGATCCGGGCGATCCACAATCTTCTGAATTCGCTCTTGCGCTTCTTACGGTCGCGGAATGCGTACTTGTATGAAACGAATAATTGCGTAGAAGCAGCCTTAAATTGAACGTGCTTTGAGCCACGGTAACCCTTGGCAAGCTTCAAAACCTTCTTACGACGTGCGCGTGTAACAGTACCACCTTTAACTCTTGGCATCTGAAAATCCTCCTAATATCGTTAGTGTATTAATAAAAATAGTAAATTAACGCATTTGGGAAAGCATTTGCTTGATGCGCTTCAAGTCGCTAGCTGATACCATAGCGGCCTTTCTCAAATGACGACGTTGCTTCTTGGTCTTGCCGTGGAAACGGTGACCAGTGAAGGCGTGGTGACGCTTCAAACCGCCGTTACCAGTTCTCTTAAAACGCTTTGCAGAAGCGCGGTGGGTTTTCATCTTTGGCATGGTAAAATTCCTCCAATTAACTATTTTTTATTTTTGTCTTTATCGCTCTTAGGACTGAGCACCAAAAACATTTGACGGCCTTCCATTTTTGGACGGCTGGTTACAACAGCAATATCCGAAGTTTCTTCGGCCATCTTTTCCAGCACTTGTTGTCCTAACTCCTTGTGCGTGATCGCACGGCCTCTGAAACGAATCGAAACACGAACCTTGGCGCCTTCTTTTTCAATGAACTTGCGTGCATGCTTCAACTTAGTTTCGAAGTCATTGCCTTCAATCGTCGGACTCAAGCGAATTTCCTTGACGCTGACTTGCTTGGAATTCTTCCGGCTTTCCTTCAGCTTCTTTTGTTGTTCGAAACGGTACTTGCCGTAATCAAGAATCTTGGCAACTGGTGGCTTGGCATTTGGTGAAATCAAAACCAAATCAAGGCCAGCATCGCTCGCCTGGCGCAGAGCTTCGTTCTTTGACACAACCCCAACCTGCTTGCCGTCAGCATCGATCAGCCGAACTTCACGAGCACGAATGCTTTCGTTGAGGATCATGTTGTTTTGTTTCTGTGGTATAACTGTTCACCTCCATGTTAATTTCGAGGACAAGAAAAAAGCGGGTAATCAAAGCCCGCCTTTAAAATCAACAGAAAATATCGATTTGCCCAGAGGTTCATTAACTTAGGCGAGAAGCGGGGGCTTCTTCTTGTTCTCAACTTTTTCTATTGTACTAGGTCTCCGATTGTCCGTCAAGGGCTAATTTCACTTCGATCTCATGAGAGTCTTCGACGCTGATATCGTAATAGAGCAAAAACGTTGCTCGACTTTTAGGCATACCAAGCTTGTCAATGCAGTCTGCCAAGACTGATTTGATCAATGACTTCTCTTTAATTTGCTGAAGAATAGTGCCGCAGCCCCCGTTGCCAAAACTTGACCGAAAGCCAGTAGAGCAACGGCAAAAAGACCAGCAGGTACAAGAGCAGCCAGCCGCCGTGGCCTGACAGCCAGTCGACCGGCAGGTTGCTGACCAGCAAAAGCGGAATCAGCCAAGTAAAGAGCTGCTGGATGATCCGCGGAAAGATCTGCTTGGGCCGGGCGGCAAGACTGACCAGGTCCTCCACGATCCCGCCCAGGGCAGTCAGTCCTTCAAACCAAAATAGCAGGGTCAAGCAAAGCTGGTTCAATAGAAAGATTAAAAACGCCGTCAGGACAACCATGCCTGCCACCAATGCTGCTTCCCCCCCTGCTTTTTCCACGCAAAGATAGTGGACAAGCAGACCGCCTGACAAGAGCAGGTTGAAAAAGCTTGGCACGTCCAGGCTCCGTCCTACAGCCAGCCAATAGCTTGAGCTGGGACGGACCAGCAGATAGTCCAGGTTGCCCTCCAAAATGTCGTCCCCCAGGCTTTCATGACCCAGGATAAAGAACAAGTTGTACAGGTAGACCGCGCTATTCATGAAGCTGATCATGATGAAATAACGGTTTGCCGTCCAGCCCGCCAGATTTTCGCCCTGGCTGAAATAAACTTTCCCAGTAAACAGCTCGATCAGCAGAAAGACCGCGGCCAAAATAAAAGTGATAATGCTGGTGCCACGGTAGATTAGAAATTCTTCCAGACTTTGCTGCCAAATAGCTTTAATCGTGCTCATGCTCCTGCCCCCTCAAAAGTCTTGATTCCTTTTTTAAAAAGCACCTGTTCCAGCAATAGACTCAGCAAGAGCCAGGCCACGACGGCCAGGCAGTTTTGCCCAAACTCGCGCCTATTGACTGAAGCCGTCAGCAGCCGGACTGGAAAGTCGGTCACTAATGAAAAAGGATTGTACTGCAGATACTTGTAAGCTGGGCCCAACAGGCGCAGAGGAAAGTACAGGCCGCCCAGCAGGAGATAGATCGCGTTAATGCCGCTTTGCAGGGGCCACATATTAAGCAGCCAAAAGCTGAGCATGGCCAAGGCCATCATCAGGCTAAAGAACATCAAGCTGCTCATTAGCAGGTAGACCGCCAATAAGAGCAGGCTGCCGGCACTTTTCAGCAAAAAGAGCAGCAAAAGCAGGTAAAGCACGAGCAGCGGGGTCTGCAGGCCCACGTTATAGCTGAACAGATACCAATATAAGGACAGTGGCCGGGTCAAATAGACTGACAGGCTCCCAGTATTGACCATGTCCGCGAATTGAAAGACCGGACCAGTGGTAAAAATCAGGCTGACCAGGTTCGTGACCAGCAGATAGCGGGCCATTTGCTGGAAGCTCTCTCCTTCCGCGAGAATAAACCTCCACATCAGGATCGTGACCAGCAGGCTGGCCAGCTGCAAGGCCAGCTTCATCACCGTATTCGCCCGGTAGACCAAGCTGTTCTTTAAGCCTAAATAATAAACTGGCAAATATTTTTTCATTCTTTTTCTCTTCGCCGATTGTAAAATTAAACTGAACGCTGTTCCGATCCAGTAAGAAAAATCGTTTTCACTGGATTAGAGCACAAAAAATCCATTTCAACCATCTGGTAGAATATGAATTACCACAAACATTTCTAGAGAGGTTAAAATGGATCATTCATATTCTAACACTAAACCACACCAAAAGGGCAAGCGCCTTAAGCTGAACGACCGGACTACAATCCAGGAGCTACACTCTAAGGGCTACTCTAATCGTGCTATAGCTAGAGAACTTAACTGCTCACCAAGCACGGTCGTATATGAGCTCAAAAGAGGCACAGTATCCGTGTATACCGGCAATGTGAAGCGGTATAAAGCTGTCGAAGGACAGAATCAGGACCAGGAATAAGCTTCCAAAGAACAGGCTTGTCCTTAATCTGAAGTCCAATGGGGTTGAGCTGTCATTTTACAGTGATGCCACTAGAGAGCTTATGCTCGAAGTCGTAGACAGGTTCTTGAGCCATGATTAATCTGGCTGAATTAGGTCGAGTGTTCATTGTTTGCGGTAAGACCGACATGTGACGAGGAATTGATTCGCTTTAAAGCACTTTATTGGGACGGCCAGGGCTTCTGGCTGCTCTATAAGCGCTTCGAGAACGGGAAGCTGGCCTGGCCGAATAATGAAGACGAAGTTCGAGAGTTGTCCGAAAGGCAAGTCATGCGCTTGATGCAGGGCTTTACCATTGATCCTAAAATTAATACCGCAAGAGCTCGTGAATTATAGTGATTTCACGAGCTTTTCTGGTATTCTTATGATTATGAATCAAGGAGGGACAACAACCATGACTGACAAAGAAACTTCAACTTTAATCGAAACGCTCAAAGCAACTAACGAAGAGCTGCTCAAGCAGGTCGCCCTTCTTACTGAACAAGTTGAGTATTTGACCAGGAAGCTTTACGGAAAATCCTCCGAAAAGAACGTTGTCAATACTAACCAGCTGAGTCTCTTTGACGAAGACAAGGCTGGCGGTGAAGATGACGAGGACTTGCCCTCGCATTACCGAAACTATTACCTATAAGAGACGCAAGTAAGTCGGCAGAAAGCAAGATATTTTAGATTCTCTACCTGGCGAGGAAGTTCATTACCAGTTGGATGACCTTACCTGCCCGGACTGCCAGCACGAGCTGAAAGAGATCGGCAGCTTCTGCGCTAGACAAGAGCCGCTATACGTTCCAGCCAAGATTAAGAGAATCGATCACATTCAGCACTCTTACAAGTGCCAGTACTGCAGTGATGAAGCACCGGCTGACAAGATTATCAAGGCACCGTTAACCAACAGTCTTGGCTCAGCTTCTTTGATCTCAAATACGATCTATCAGAAGTACGTTCTCAAGGTTCCTGCCTACCGACAAGAAAAAGACTTGCGGCGCATTGGCATTCCGCTTGATCACAAGACGGTTTCCAATTGGCATATCAAAGTCTGTGAGTACTACCTTTCCAACCTTTACGAGCGCTTGAGACAAGAGCTGCTAAAGCTGGAGGTCATTCACGCAGATGAGACGCCGTACCGAGTTCTAGACAGCGAGAGAGCCAAAGACTATGTCTGGACCTTCTTGTCAGGCAAGCATGCCAAGACGCCGATTGTTCTATATCACCACGGGTCACGAAAAGGCATCGAAGCATGGAATTTCCTCACAGGCTTCAGCGGATACCTTCATTGTGATCAATATCCTGGCTATCTGCGATTAAGCCAACAAGATGTGACTCTTGTTGGCTGTATGGCTCATGCAAGGCGGAAGTTCCGTGACTCCTTGCCAAAAGACAAGGCCAGAGAGTTCGACGCGACTTCAGTTGCCAAACAGGGGATCCACTACTGTGATCAAATGTTTAGCCTTGAGCATTCCTGGAAGGACCTTTCAGCTGAAGAAAGATACAAGAAACGCCAGTCTGAATTAAAGCCTCTGCTTAAGAAGTTTTCCGACTGGTGCTACAAGAAATCAGTCTTCGTGCTGCCATCAGGCAAGCTGGGGGCAGCCTTCCAGTACTGCTTAAACCATATGGACAAGTTCATGAACGTTCTAAAAGATGGTCGCCTTGAACTGTCCAACAACAGAGCAGAGCGAGCAGTCAAAGAGATCGTCATGGGACGCAAGAACTGGCTCTTTTCACAGAGCAGCACTGGCGCCAAAGCCATGGCCATCATTATGAGCATACTCGAAACCGCCAAGCAAAATGGCTTGGATCAATTCAAATACATCAACTATCTTCTAGACAAGCTGCCCAATGAGCTGTCATTATTAGACAATCAGCGTCTGGAAGCCTATTTACCATGGGCTGAGAATGTTCAGCTCTACTGTAAGTAAAGTCCCATAAACTGATTAATCCCATCTTAGCATTGCTAGGATGGGATTTTAATATACTATGCTATTGGGCGCTTACGAAAAAAAGGCGGATGCCCTCAATTCTTGAGATCATCTGCCTTTTTCGGGTTTATTTAGTTTTCCTTCTTCTTGCGCTTGAAAGCACCCAGGATGCCGATCCCGCCAAGAATAGAAGCAAGTCCTAAGACAAAGGCGGCCTTGGAATTGTCTTCACCGGTTTGCGGCAGCTGGTCTTGAGCTTGCGCAGCCTTTTGGGTAGTCATTTCAGCAGGCGCAGCTTCCTTGACGCTGACCATCTTGGCCGGTTCAATCGTAGTATTGCCTTGATCGTCAACGTTAGTAACTTTGCCATTCGAATTACTCTTTTGGACATTGTCCTTAACCTGACTCTTTTCATCATCGGTTAAGTGACTGTTATCACTTACTGGGGTCTTGGTCGTTGGAATTACAGGTTCGTTCTTAGATGCATCAGTTTGACGGTTATTTACATTGTCAATTGCTTTATTGATATCATTAGCAGCTTCATCAATATCCTTCTGACTTGCATGCGGATCGTTCTTGACTTGGTTACCATGATCGATTGCTTTATTCAAATCATCACGATTCTGATCTGAAGTATTGGTGTAGTTACCGCTAGTCTTAGCAGAATTACCATTATTGATAGCCTTATTTAGATCATCTTTTGAAGTTCCTGTAGTGGTATCTTTACCAGATATTACATTCTTTGAACCATCCGGATAAGTAATTGTGGTATTGCCTTGATCGTCAACGTTAGTAACTTTGCCATTCGAATTACTCTTTTGGACATTGTCCTTAACCTGACCCTTTTCATCATCGGTTAAGTGACTGTTATCACCAACAGGAATCTTTGAAGCAGGAATTGCAGGTTTGTTATTAGCTGCATCGGTCCCTTGGTTCAAATTATTGATATCATCACTGATCTTCTTAGCAGCGGCATCAACATTACTTTGACTAGCCTTAGGATCTTGGTTAAGCGTTTCAGCATCAGTAATATCTTTGTCTAACTGTCTACGTTTAGCATCAGAAGTATCTTGGTAATCTGAACTATCAGTTTGAGTCTTATTCCCTTTATTAATGGCGTCAGTTAATGCTGTCTTATCAGTGTCTTTTCCGCTTAAACCATTGATGGCGTTTTCAATTGCTGAAGCATCCGCATCAGCTTCCGTTTGCGTTAAGCCACTCTGGGTCTGGGCTGTTTGACCTGCCTTAATAGCCTGGTCTAATGCGGCCTTGCTGTCGTCTGAACTGTTGGCGTATTCAGAACCAGCTTGGGCGGAAGTACCTTGGCTAATGGCTTGATTCAACCCATCTAAGCTGGTTGGTTGACCCTTCAAACCCTTGATCGCATCGTTAATAGCCTGGGCATCTTGAGCGGCCGTGGCTTGGGTCAAAGGATTATTCTTCAGATCCTTATCAGCTTGGCTGAGGGCATTATCCAAGGCGGTCTTATCGGCGTCATTGGCGTCGTTGTAGTAGCCGTCACTCTTTTTAGCTG
>NZ_VUMX01000059.1:0-2722 GCF_009695985.1 Lactobacillus porci | reverse complement strand
CAACCCGGTCGGCAGGCGCTTGGACGGTGCCGCCCTTGACCACGTAGTGAATGGTCCGCTTGACAGTATGGTTCAAGACCTGGGTGGCTGGCGTGTAGGTGACCGTTTCAACGATGTCCGCGTGGTCATGCGCAATATTCTTGTTGGATACCACCGGGCGGTCAACGTTGTAGTCCTTGAGCACTGGGCTGGTCACGTCCTTGAAGTCTTGGTTGCCGGACCAGCTTTCATCGCCGGTTGCCAGGTTCTTGGTCTCGGTGAAGCTCAGCTGGTCAACCCGGTCGGCAGGCGCTTGGACGGTGCCGCCCTTGACCACGTAGTGAATGGTCCGCTTGACAGTATGGTTCAAGACCTGGGTGGCTGGCGTGTAGGTGACCGTTTCAACGATGTCCGCGTGGTCATGCGCAATATTCTTGTTGGATACCACCGGGCGGTCAACGTTGTAGTCCTTGAGCACTGGGCTGGTCACGTCCTTGAAGTCTTGGTTGCCGGACCAGCTTTCATCGCCGGTTGCCAGGTTCTTGGTCTCGGTGAAGCTCAGCTGGTCAACCCGGTCGGCAGGCGCTTGGACGGTGCCGCCCTTGACCACGTAGTGAATGGTCCGCTTGACAGTATGGTTCAGCTTGTAGATAACTTCATGCCAAGCAATATCTGGCTTCTCAGGTGCTTTCGGCTCAACTGGCTTGTAGGCAGTGGCCAAGCGGGAGTCAAGTGCAAACCAGCTATAGACATTGCGTGAGTCGGTAAGCTTCGGATTATACTTGATAATCTTCTGACCAATATGGAAGGAATTGCCTTCAAGCTCCATAATGGCCGCTCCGTAGTAGCGGTCGGCTGAATTTGGATTGTCCCAGCCAGCAGGAGCAGGAGGGTGCACTTCGTTATTGTCCTTGGCCTGCCAGTCGTCACCGAGCTGTTTAATGGTTGATCCAGGAATTCGCATGGTGGTGTTGCCGTTTGGATCGAAGTATTCAATCTTGGTGGTGCCGTTGTTAAGGCTGCTCATGTCAAGCCATACGTTGCTGTCCTTGCCCAGGGTAATTTCTTTCCCGTTTTCGTCGTAGAAGGTCAGGTCAACAGTCAGGTCAACGCGGCCATTGCGGCCATTGATCTGACTACCAGCTGCCCCATACCACAAAGCAATATTAGGGCTGTTGGACAGGAAGATATTGGCAGTTCCATCGTCTGCCGTGGTTTTATTTAGCGTGTACTTGACCTGAGCCTTGCTCAGCTTGTGTAAGACGTTATGTTTGTCAATGTAGACGGAATTCTTCAGTCCCGTGTAGCGGGCAACGGCACTTTCGCCTACCTTAAGCCGAATGCCAGTGTAGGTCTTGCCCCAGCCCTTGCTGTCCTTGATGTCCTTGCCTGTCCCTTCACCCTGGTAGTAGGAAGTGTCGGAATCGCTGAATGACTTGGAAATGTTGCCACCATTCGTTATGCCATCAGCATATACGCCCTCGCCTTCCTTGCCCAGCCAAGCACTGGACTTAATGAAGTGGAGCGGCTGGTCGCTTCCGGAAGTAACTTCAAGCGAAGCATCGTGTTCATTGGCAAATGACAGGGCCTGTGAAATTCCCTTGACCATATGCGGGTCGGAAGATTTTTGAGCAGTTTCCCACTTGTCCATGTCTTGGCTATAGACCTTCATGGCCGCGTCATAAGCCGCCTTGTCGGCTTCGTACTTGGTCACCTTGCCTTGAATGTCCGCTACCTGCTTGTCCAGATCATCCAATGCTTCTTTCTTGATAGTGTGGGTCTCGTCTTCTTTTTTGGTAACGGTCAGTCCATCTTGGTGCGCCCGGTTGATAAGACTCGTAATCGTAGTCTTGTAGGACTTCAAGTCGTCGCTCTTGCTTTCACTGCCAGCTGAAGCAGTACCAGCCAGACTTGCCATAACCATCTTCTTGTTGAGCGCTGCCACAGTGGACGGCTTAAAGGCTTGGCTTACGCCAAGGGTAGTCGTAGATTCGTTCTTGGCGTCTTCAGCAGCATCAGAGCTTTTTGCTTTAGGATTTGCCAAATCCTTCTTTGCTTTAGTAGTGGCATCTGTATCGGCATTTGCAGAACCATTCGTTTGACCTTCAGTCGCTACAGCAGTAGCTTGTTCAGCAGTTGAAGCTTGTTCTTCCGCTGACGCTGGGGCTGAAACTTTAGCTTGCGAAGCAGTTTGCTGACTTGGAGCAGCAGGTTCTTGCTTTGTCATGCCCGCTTGCGCATGCGCATCGTTTGCAGTTGCCGTTTGCACTCCAGCATTGGCTCTGCTGCCTTCTTGTACTTGCCCCCTCTGAGTTTCCCCGTTCTGATTTTCAGCACTTGCTACGGAAGCTTGGCTAGTTGACTCGGGAGTTTGAGCTTGCTTTTGATCCTTAGAAGCCATTTGTGTCTTTGATGAATCTGACTTATTCTCAGCACTGCTGCTTGCATTTACGGTAACAGTTGCGCCGTTAATCGTATCAGCATGTGCTACAGAACCATTAGCACCCATCCATAACGTGGTTGAAAGCAGAACTGACGCTACACCAACGGACAGCTTTCTCAAGCTGTAGTGTGGTGTTCGATCAGCACTGTCAACGAACATCTTATTTTTCTTTCTTACTTAAACTTCCCACTTGCAAAAGTGGGCTTGTACCTTGAAAATTCAATAGTTTAGCCAATAAAAAAGCACAAGGCCTTTGTTCGCTTGATATAATTTAGTCAACCACAACATCATCAATATCAA
>NZ_VUMX01000058.1:0-2915 GCF_009695985.1 Lactobacillus porci | reverse complement strand
ATATATTGGTTTAACAACATCAGACGGTCCAATAAACTAAATTACACGACCCCTGTAAAATATAGAGATCGTGTAATGGCAACTATTTAAGATTTTATAAAATGTCTAACTTTTCTATGGCACTTCATGTTATTGGGGGCTGGACCTACTCGCTTAAAAATGGGAAAAGATTGAGCATTGCAGATATTGCCAAAGGCAGCGAATCAAGCATTCGGAAGCAGTTGATAGCTGGCGCGACGAAAAAATTTAAAATTAAAAAGGGTGAAACTATATATTCTGATATATTAAACGACAAGTACGGTATACGCCTTAATTATTACTTAAAGGGCGGTAAAGTTTACTTGTACCCAGATATTATTGAAGCTCTGAATTATGAATTCACACACCATAACCCGCCTATCTACTATAACTCCCACTTCACCATCCCTTCCCGCTACAAGTAAATATCCGACACAAAAAGATCGTCAGTCCACAATTCGTGGATCATGTCGATCTTTTTGTATATTCTGATTTAGTCATCGTAGACCGTAAGCACCCAATAGCGCAGTATCTATCAACCCCCGGTCAATAGTCATACACTATTCTTAACAATTGAATACGGAGGAACACGATATTATGACTGAACATCCAATCGTACCGCTCGAGCTGCCGAAGGACAAACTCAGACCTAGGAATAAGCTTCCAAAGAACAGGCTCGTTCTCAATCTAAAGTCCAAAGGGGTTGAGCTGTCATTATTAGACACTCAACGTATGGAAGCCTATTTACCATGGGCTTAGAATATCCAGCTCCACTGTAAATAAAGTCCCATAAACTGATTAATCCCATCTTAGCATTGCTAGGATGGGATTTTAATATACTCTGCTATTGGGTGCTTACGATGATTAGAAGCAATTTCTATTGTATATTTGGTCATAAAAATACCCCACAATCGTTAGATGCTTATGTCTAACAATTGTAGGGCACCTCATAACAGCTAGGTGTCTGTCATGATAGTCTGATAAAAAATATCTATTTTTTCTTCTCATATTTTCTTTTTAGTGGTAAAATCGGTTTGTAATCGGTTACTTCATCAATGTTAAGGAGAAAACTATGAAGAAATTAATTGTGGCCAGTGCGCTTGCATTAACTACACTAGCAGGCCTGGCAACTGGTCCAAAGGTACAAGCAAGCAGTACTACAAAGTCTGCCAAGGTTTCCTTTAAGCAGTACAAGATAAATAAGAAGTACAAAAATGGGGTAAAGGCAAAGTTCTCATTTAACTTGCCGCAACTTAAAGGAAAATCGGCAGCCATTAAAAAGATCAACAAGGACTTGAAGAAGATCTACAGTAGCGAGAAGAGTTCATTTACCAGAGCTACACGAGGCTATTCCCAACTGGCCGGTGCCATAAAAAAAGACACTTACTATGACCTTACGAAAACAAGCGTTTCCTACAATAAGAACGGCATCATTTCATTTAAAGTAGACAAGAACTGGTGGACTGGCTATCAAATTAACAATAAAAAAATACCCTATCATGTTATTGGGGGCTGGACCTACTCGCTTAAAAATGGGAAAGGATTGAGCATTACAGATATTGTCAAAGGCAGCAAATCAAGCGTTCGGAAGCAGTTGATAGCTGGCGCGACGAAAAAATTTAAAATTAAAAAGGGTGAAGCTGTCTATGTTGATATGGTTGATATGATATCCGGCAATGTAAACCTTTATTATTACTTAAAGGGCGGTAAAGTTTACTTGTACCCAATTATTATTGAACCTCTGAATTATGACTTCACACACCATAACCCGCCTATCTACTATAACTCCCACTTCACCATCCCTTCCCGCTACAAGTAAATATCCGACACAAAAAGATCGTCAGTCCACAATTCGTGGATCATGTCGATCTTTTTTATATACAATTAGTTACGGCGTAGTCCAACTTCTATAGAGTGCCAGCCAAAGCGCGCCCCTTCTTCAGTTTGCTATCGACCACATTTTTTAAAGAGTACGACAATATCATGCTGATTCTTTGCGGATTCTCGATGTCCTTTATGCAGCACCAGGTTTTAGGCCACCAAAGTCCGATTTCACTTAATCAGACAAGCGGTCTCTTGACCAGAATCATGGCGGATCTACCAAACTTTTTAGGACCAGTTTTTGAAAAAGCCTGCAGGGAATGGACCTGGAGACAAGACGACCTCCCCTTCGACCCGCAGGAAATTAGCAGCTGGTGGGGCTACAATCCTACCCTTAAGCGGCAAGATGACGTCGATTTGGTTGCCGTGAGTTATGACAAAAAAGAAGCAATTATTGGTGAATGCAAGTGGCGCAAGGCAGAGAAGCTTAGTCCGCAAATACTAGATACCTATTGGAAATGGCATAGTCATTAACTTTTTGGCCATTGACCATAATGCATACGTTAGACTTCCGGCTGCTAACATCAATACCGAAAACAGTTTTCAATGAATCCAAACGACTACTCCGTCGAGTAATCATCCAACACTAGATTAGTATGTTTTTATTTTAAACAAAAAATCTTACCGACGGATGTATTACTTGACATCCATCAGTAAGAAATATTATAGAGCCCAAAAAAAGAGCCAGACTTTCGTCTGACTCTCTATTCGCGCGGCAGCGCCCTATCCTTGCAGGCAGTTTCCCACCAACTACTTTCGGCGCGAAGAAGCTTAACTTCTGTGTTCGGCATGGGAACAGGTGTATCCTTCTTGCCACTGCCACCGCACTTCTCTTTGAGCTTGCACGCTCAAAACTGAATACTTAACTCCAATCCAAAACCGGATCGCTTCGCTTTGGTCAAGTCCTCGACTGATTAGTACCGGTCCGCTCCAAGCCTCGCGGCTCTTCCACTCCCGGCCTATCTACCTCATCGTCTCTGAGGTGTCTTACTTTCTTGAAGAAATGGGAAATCTCA
>NZ_VUMX01000057.1:0-3311 GCF_009695985.1 Lactobacillus porci | reverse complement strand
GACTTAACCGCCGCTAGCTTCGCCTCAAAACTTATTGAACTTTTTCTGCCCATAATAAAAGTCCTACCTCCGTATCCAGTGCAAATTTTAAATATTTGAACTGTCTACTTAAGTAGGACTATATCAACGATCTGCTTTTTTGTAGCGTAAACTAATGTGCGCTTTTCCAGCATTTTCATCGTCTGGCATCCTCAATCGTCAAAACACCGCTAGGATACTTGCTGCTGATAAATTCGCGGACATTCTTGATCATCTGCTTGGTTGATGGCGCCAGGCGCTGCTGGCTCGAGGTCACAAGGGCAATCTTTCTAAAGAATGGCGTGTTGAAGGGCAGGATCTGCACTTCTCCCTGCATCTTCTGCAAAGCCAATGCTGGCAGAATTCCCAGACCCAAGCCGGCTTCCACCATTGCCACGATCGACTGGTCATCAATGGAGAACTGAATAGCCGTTGGCTGAATGGCATAGTGATCCAAGGCAGCCTTGGTATCCAAGTCATAGTCTCCTTGCTGCAGAATGAAGTTGTAGTCTTCCAGATCCCGGTGACCAACGGAAATGCCAGTCTCAGTCTTAAAGTTTTCAGGCGCGATACAGTAGATCTCATCTTCCAGCAGCTTCTCAGAAACCACTCCCTGTTCATTTTCCGGCAACATGGTAAAACCCAGATCCAGCTGGCCGCTCTTGACCGCCTGGGTGATTTCGTTGAAGCCGGCCTGGCGGACGGCAATCTTCACCTTGGGAAACTGCTTTTCAAAGTTTTGAATCAAAGGAGGCAACCAGTTGATGCAGGCCGATGAGAAGGCGCCAATCCGGATCAACCCCGTGTCCAGCCCCTTGATCTGCTGTGCCACCTGTTCCAAACGGTTCTGGTCATTAATGATTTCCTGAATTAAGGGCAGAATCTTCTTGCCATCAGGCGTCAGCTTGACCCCAGTCCGCGAACGGATGAAAACTGGAAAGCCCAGTTCAGTCTCAAGCTGATTGACCGAGTGGCTGATTGCCGAAGGAGTCACGTTCAAAACAACTGAAGCCTTATAGAAAGTCCCCTGTTCAATGACGGTTCTGAAAACCAAATATGGAAATGGCAGCATCTAACTCTCCTAACTTGAACAACTTTCATTCAAAGTGAAATAAGTTGAATTTTATTCTTGCTAACAAAGCAATTATAATATAGCCAAGTTCAAAAAACAAAAAGCGAAATTCAGAAAATCTATTTGCAAGCAAGCTGATCAGCGAAAAGCAAAGACAGAAACGATAAAATTTAGGAGAATCAGCAATCATGTTAGAAAACCTATTTGCCAGTCGAATTGATATCAAAACCAAGTCCCGCTTGGTCGGTCTCTTTCCAGACAATAATTTTGCGGACAATATTTCCTTTGGGGGCGGTTGCCCGGATGAGCAGCTCTTTCCAGCCAAGGAACTGACGGCTGCCTACCAAGACGCCGTCTGCCGGCAAATGAATCACGCTTTCCAATATCACGATATCAAAGGTCCTGAGCGTCTGCGAGAATACCTGGCAGCCAGAGCTCAAGCCAAGATGGGCATCAGCAAGGTAACTGCTGATGACGTCATGCTTACCGCTGGTGGTCAGCAAGGGATTGAGCTTGTTGCCAAGCTCTTCATTGGCAAAGGCGATGCCATGGCAGTTGAGGCTCCTTCATACGTTGGCGCTTTGGCAGCCTTCGACGCTTATGAACCGACTTACTACCAAATCGGCATGGAAAACGACGGAGTCAATATTGATCAGTTTGAATCAATCTTGAAGAAGCACCCGGAAATCAAACTATTCTATACGGTTCCCGACTTCCACAATCCAACAGGGGTTACCATGTCGCTTAAGAAGCGTGAACGCCTGGTCGAACTGGCCAACAAATACGACTTCGTCATCCTGGAAGACACCCCATATCGAGATCTGCGCTACCATGGTCAAGATTTGCCGTCAATCAAGAGCTTTGATACTGAAGGACGGGTAATCTTCCTGTCCAGCTTCTCCAAGATCCTGACTCCAGCCTTTCGCTTGGGTTGGCTGGTGGCCAGTCCCGAAATCAAGGAGCAGCTGACCAATCTTAAGTTGGCTGAAGACCTGGAAGTGCCATACATTCCTTCCGCGACTGTCGACTCCTATATTGCCAACAATGATCTTGACCAGCATATCGA
Source organism: Lactobacillus porci (assembly GCF_009695985.1). Lineage (NCBI taxonomy): Bacteria > Bacillati > Bacillota > Bacilli > Lactobacillales > Lactobacillaceae > Lactobacillus > Lactobacillus porci. The sequence continues at coordinate 1,155 of NZ_VUMX01000057.1, read as the reverse complement.
GGACCTGAAGGACCTCTATCGGGCCAAACTGGACACCATGTACAGAGCCTTGAAGCAAAATTTGCCAGCCGGCACCAAAGTCAGCCATCCGGAAGGCGGCTTCTTCTTCTGGATCGAGCTTGATCCAGAAATCGATACGACTTCCTTGCTCTGGAAGCAGTCAGTACCAGACCAGCATTTGATTTACGTGCCTTCTGAAAGCTTCTACCCGAATCGCGATATCAAGAATGGCATGCGGGTCAACTTCACTGGGTCAACGATCAAACAAATCAACGATGGTTGCCGGCGCTTGCGGGCAGTAATCGACTCTGCTGAAATTTCATTGCCAGAGCTGTCACTTGCAATTTAAACCAACTTATTCTGCTTTATTAATTATTTAATTTTTGTTTTGTATCTATTATAAGCTAAATTCCTATCAGTGGAGACCGAAATTCTTCGTCTTGCATAGATTCCAATTATCTTCAATACTTATTTCTATTTGTCCCTGACGTTTTGACGCCAGGGCTTTTTCTTCTCATATTTTCTTTTTAGTGGTAAAATCGGTTTGTAATCGGTTACTTCATCAATGTTAAGGAGAAAACTATGAAGAAATTAATTGTGGCCAGTGCGCTTGCATTAACTACACTAGCAGGCCTGGCAACTAGTCCAAAGGTACAAGCAAGCAGTACTATAAAGTCTGCCAAGGTTTCCTTTAAGCAGTACAAGATAAATAAGAAGTACAAAGATGGGTTAACGGTAAAGTACTCATATAACTTGCCGCAACTTAAAGGAAAATCGGCAGCCATTAAAAAGATCAACAAGGACTTACTCAAGAAGTACAGAGAAACGTCAGATCCCTCAAAGAGTATAATTCCCAGCAAATCTACACAAGGCGATTCCAAACAGGCCGGTGCCATAAAAAAAGTCACTCACTATGACCTTACGAAAATAAGCGTTCCCTACAATAAGAACGGCATCATTTCATTTAAAGTAGACCGGAACTGGTGGGCTGGCTATCAAGATAACAATAAAAAAATACCCTATCATGTTGAAGTGCCCTACAATTGTTAGACATAGACATCTAACGATTGTGGGGTATCTTTATGACCAAATATTCATCCGAATTAAAAGTACAAGTTGCTTCCGATTATCTTAATGGCAGAGGATCATACAAGG
>NZ_VUMX01000056.1:0-3580 GCF_009695985.1 Lactobacillus porci | reverse complement strand
CTTGGATGAGAGTATTCAGTTTTGAGCGTGCAAGCTCAAAGAAAAGAGTGCGGTGGCAGTGGCAAGAAGGATACACCTGTTCCCATGCCGAACACAGAAGTTAAGCTTCTTCGCGCCGAAAGTAGTTGGTGGGAAACTGCCTGCGAGGATAGGGCGCTGCCGCGCGAAGCAAGAGTCAGACGGAAGTCTGGCTCTTTTTTTGTTCCATTTTTGCCTTTGTTTTTTGAACGATTTTCAGCCTGTGACTTAAGATTCTGAGACAGTTCATGCTTTTTGCTTAAGCTTGCGGCGTTTGTCAGGGAGCGTATTCTGCGGTCTTAATTTTTTGGTTATAATTGCTGTTATTGATAGCAAAGCAGAGAGGAGCTAACGATTATGACTAGTCCGATTCACGTCAACTCAGAAATTGGCCGGCTCAAGACGGTAATGCTGCACCGACCGGGGCATGAGATTGAAAACATCACCCCGGATTCAATGGACCGGCTTCTGTTTGATGACATTCCTTATTTGCCGATTGCCCAGGCTGAACATGATTTTTTCGCTCAGACCCTGCGGGAAAACGGCACTGAAGTCCTTTATGCCGAGGACCTGCTGGCCGAGGCCTTGACCGCCAAGAAGGTCAGGCAGGAGTTTATCGCCAGGCAGGTCAAGGAGGCGGGCTTTATCGTTGGGGCCACCCACGATGCCTTAATCGAGCATCTGGAATCTCTGGAGCCGAAGGATTTGGTGGCTAAGATCTATGAAGGGGTGCGCCGGGAGGAAATTGAATATCAGGAATTGGACCTGGCGGCCGTTTCAGCTGAAAGCACCTGGACCTTTTTGCTGGATCCCTTGCCAAACGCCTACTTTACCCGGGACCCGCAAGCCGCGATCGGCAATGGCATGTCCGTCAACAAGATGACCTACCCGGCCCGCCAGCGGGAATCGATGATCACGGAGTACATTCTCAATTACAACACCCGTTTTGCCAGCAAGGTGCCAATTTGGCGGGGAAGAGACCATGTCAGCCATATTGAGGGCGGGGACGAGCTGGTCTTGAGCGATCATGTCGTGGCTATCGGGATCTCGCAGCGGACCAGCGCCCAGGCAATCGTGGAAATTGCTGAGCAGCTGTTCAAAGGCTCCAATTTTGACACGGTGATTGCCATCGCGATCCCGCATAACCATGCCATGATGCACCTGGACACGGTCTTTACTATGATCAACTATGACCAGTTTACGATCCACCCGGCAATTTTGACTGATGACGGGCAGGTGGACAGCTGGGTTCTGCATCCTGGAAAAAACGGCAAGATCACCTTAAAGCACTACACGCAATTGGTTGAAGTCTTAAAGAGGGCTTTGGGCAAATCTGAAATCGACCTGATCCCAACTGGCAACGGCGACCCGATCGCGGCGGCCAGAGAGCAGTGGAACGATGGGTCCAACACCTTGGCGATCGCGCCTGGGGAAGTCGTGACCTATGACCGCAACTATGTCTCCAATGACTTGCTCCGAAAGCACGGGATCATCGTCCATGAGGTCCGCTCCAGTGAATTGTCCCGCGGGCGCGGAGGTCCGCGCTGCATGTCCTGTCCTTTGGTCCGGGAAGACCTGGAATAGCATTATTAAACGGTTAAAACGCTCATCTAACCTAGATGGGCGTTTTGCTTGCTATTGGCAGCCTCATTTGGAACAAGGGCCGCAGTTGGGTACTTTTCGGGAACCCGCCTTTGAAGAAGCCCCCTACTAAGCCCCAAGCCCCCAGCCAAATCCCAAACCGCATCCCGGGTTAGCCACCTGCAGCGTTCTTTTTTCGAAAAAACACTTGCATTCTTTTCCGAATACGGTATACTAGTATTTGTGCTTACGGCGCAGGCCGTAGCCAATGATTCGGAGGATTAGCTCAGCTGGGAGAGCATCTGCCTTACAAGCAGGAGGTCATAGGTTCGAGCCCTATATCCTCCATCGAGTCGTTAGCTCAGTCGGTAGAGCATCTGACTTTTAATCAGAGGGTCGAGGGTTCAAGTCCCTCACGACTCATGGCCCTGATCTGCGGGTGTGGCGGAATTGGCAGACGCGCTAGATTTAGGTTCTAGTGTTTTCGGACGTGTGGGTTCAAGTCCCACCACCCGTATTGTATCATCTGATACATCAAGCCGATTTAGCTCAGTTGGTAGAGCATCTGTCTTGTAAACAGGGGGTCGTACGTTCAAGTCGTATAATCGGCATTAATATGCGGAAGTAGTTCAGTGGTAGAACATCACCTTGCCATGGTGGGGGTCGCGGGTTCGAATCCCGTCTTCCGCTTAGCCTTCTTTTGCCGGAGTGGCGGAATTGGCAGACGCACAGGACTTAAAATCCTGCGGTTGGTTTCAACCGTACCGGTTCGACCCCGGTCTTCGGCACTAATGCACCCATAGCGCAACTGGATAGAGTGTCTGACTACGAATCAGAAGGTTGTAGGTTCAAGTCCTACTGGGTGCATCATCTTTACGGGAAGTAGCTCAGCTTGGTAGAGCACCTGCTTTGGGAGCAGGGGGTCGCAGGTTCGAATCCTGTCTTCCCGATTGTAATTGAATATAGTTTAGTCCATATTGATTACATATGGCGGTGTAGCTCAGCTGGCTAGAGCGTCCGGTTCATACCCGGGAGGTCGAGGGTTCGATCCCCCCCGCCGCTATTTTGGATACTTGGACCTTTAGCTCAGTCGGTTAGAGCAGACGGCTCATAACCGTCCTGTCGTAGGTTCGAGTCCTACAAGGTCCATCATCGGCTTTGCCGGAGAGGAACAATGGCTCGGTAGCTCAGTTGGTAGAGCAATGGATTGAAGCTCCATGTGTCGGCGGTTCGATTCCGTCCCGCGCCATCTACATATGAATATTTGCGGGTATAGTTTAGTGGTAAAACCACAGCCTTCCAAGCTGTTGTCGCGAGTTCGATTCTCGTTACCCGCTTATGGGCCTGTAGCTCAGTTGGTTAGAGCGCACGCTTGATAAGCGTGAGGTCGATGGTTCAAGTCCATCCAGGCCCATTGGAGTAATACTCAAGTGGCTGAAGAGGCGCCCTTGCTAAGGGTGTAGATCGGGAAACTGATGCGAGAGTTCGAATCTCTCTTACTCCGTCACTGAAGAGCCGCGTGAGCGGTTCTTTTTTTGCCTTCGGGCCTTATTTTCTCTTGCTAATTTGCCCTTAGCTGAGAAAAAGCTAGTTTTTTTGTAAAAAGGGCTTGCCAAAAGACTGCTTTTTCTGTATTCTATTATTTGTTGACGCGGCAAGGCGTCGGCGAGGCCTGAAAAAAAGGCCTTGACAGAATAGCAGCTTTCATCTAATATAATAAGAGTGCTGTTAAGCAAACGGCCCGTTGGTCAAGTGGTTAAGACACCGCCCTTTCACGGCGGTAACATGAGTTCAAATCTCGTACGGGTCATTGCCGGAAGGCAGACAATTGAATATGTCATTATCCAGATAATCTGGAGGATTACCCAAGTGGCTTAAGGGGACGGTTTTGAAAACCGTTAGAGGGGGCAACTCCTGCGTGGGTTCAAATCCCACATCCTCCTTTTTCATTATCGCGGGATGGAGCAGTCTGGTAGCTCGT
>NZ_VUMX01000055.1:0-3722 GCF_009695985.1 Lactobacillus porci | reverse complement strand
CGATTACTACAACAACGTAAGAATCAAAACAGGACGAAAAAACATGACCCCGATTGAATATCGGAATCATGTTCTAACAACCTTAACGGCGTAATACTAATATGTCCCAATTTTGGGGGTCACATCACCTAACTCATTTACAGGATATTTTTCAATAACCTCGTTTAATTCTCTATTTTGGCATATATCTTTTATGTGTTTAAGTGCCTCTGCTTTGGGGACAACATTCATCCCCTCTTGAGAAATACATCCTACTAAATTTACAAACAGATTTCTATCTACTCTTAAAAGAGTGTCCTCACCGTAACCTAATTGAGTCATTTTGTTATGTAAATATTCGAATAATTTCATAGTTGAAGCAAAGCGATCAGATCTATATGCAATCGTCAATGAAGATGATGCATCCTGACGATATCGATATCCATATTCAGTAGATGAAATCACACATCCGCCGTTTGCGTATTGAAAATAATCTATATTAAAGACTATGTCTTCCGACATTAATTCTCTCTCTGAAGGAAAGCGTAAATTGTTTTCTTGGATGATATGATTTTTATACAAGCTTCCCCAAACAGACATTCCAATACTATCATGCTTCTTGGGTGATGAACCAATTAACCTTGGCAGCAATGACAATCTAGCATCTTCTCCCGCAAAGATCTCATCCTCATACTTAAAGAGACCAATAAGAGTTCCATCGTCTTTGATTCTTTTAAAACCGCCCTTACAATAATCTACATTGTTTTTGATCATTGCATTATACAGATCTAATAATTCTGTAGGATATAATATATCATCGGAATCCAAAAATGTAACAAACTCACCTGTCGCCGCTTCTAATCCTGTATTCCTCGCTAGGCCCAAACCAGCATTTTGCTTATGTATAACTATAATTTCAGGGTTCTCTTTTTGAAGTCGATCACAAATCGCTCCACTATTATCCGTTGATCCATCATCAACTAAAATTACTTCTGTTTCTTTATATTCTTGAGTTAAAACACTTTGCACGCACGCTTCTAAGTATTTTTCTACGTTATAAACTGGAATGATTACACTAATTTTATTTTCTTGTATTTTAGACAACTTTATTACCTCATACTCTAAAAAGCATTTATTTTTTCTCTATATTACGCAACGTTTTATTCTTAGTGACAAAAATATTGCAGTCCGTAGAATATGAATCGCCACACATAAATTCTCTGAAAAATGCAAAAGTGTCAATTCATATCTGTTTCGACGCACTTGATGCTAATTAAACTGTAGTTTCAATTTCCACTATAAAAAATCAGACTATTCCAGATACTTACCAATGATATGCTGATATACGGTACCACCCTGATTGTTAATTTCTGCTTTCCAACTTAGTTTGAACAATTTTGTATTTTTTTCAAAATCAGCTATCTGCTCGCTAACCTCTTGATATGGTTCGTTGATATATTGAATCAATTTAAACACATTAGGGTTATTTTTAGGTACGGCTTTAACTTGTGATTCGGTTTGACTTTCGTGCTGTGTAATCATTCGAATAATATAGTCAAACATAATGTAGTCAATTAGCTCATTATGTTGTTTCCAGAACTTGTAATGATCAACTGCAATTTGCCTCATCAATTCATTTCCTGGCTGACTTGCCAGGAAAAAGGTTGTCCATTCTCCGTGTGATGGCTCTTTGGTCTTCAATCCCGTCTTAATCGTGAAGAAATCAGAATCAAACACCTTTTGCGGTATTTCTGCAACATCAAGAATCGTTGCATCACACCATACGCCACCATAAATATAAAGAAGGGCTACTCTAATCATATCAGATAAGTGTGTAACAGTTATATAGCCTAGTTCATACTTCTCCTTGACATATTTCGGTATCCCTATATACTCTTCATAGTTACTTTCACTTAGAACTATTACTGGACGGCTTGAATTATTTCGCTTAACTGAATTGATGCAGGCTTTAACGAGATCAGGGGCCTTATCATAACCCTGCCACCACATAATCCAGATTGGCAAAGTATCAAATTTTTTCTTTACCTCAAACAAACCAGTCTCATCAATTTCTTCTTCATTAAATATTTTTTGCAGTTTTTCACTAACTAATTTTTCATTATAGTCATTAATCTTTTGACCTAAAGACGAATTGCTATTCAAAAACTGTCTTCTAATCGCCTTTGATACAAACAATTTTAAGCCATATTCTTTAATATAGTTCTGAAAATTTCTTTTCATATAATCCTTCCTCAAGTCAGAAGACCAGTAACACAATTTCTAAATCTGTGGATGTCCTTTAGTATACCCAATCACTTTTGCTGGATTACCAGCCACAATTTCATGAGGAGCAACGTCTTTAACAACGACTGCACCTGCACCGACCATGGCGTCATCTCCTATCGTAATGCCGCCAATGATATCCACATCTGCGCCTAACGTCACATTGTTACCAATAGTTGGGTTTTTACCGTTAACGTGCCCTATTGTTGTATTATGACGAATATTAAAGTTTTCACCGATATGCGCACCTTGGCCTATTACAATTCCGCCGTAATGATTGATAGAAAATCCCCCCCAACAGTCAATTTATAGCCTATTTGTATGCCATATTTGACTTGAAGATTTCGATAATGAATTCTCTCAAGAAAATAGAGTAAGCCTTTGTGGTGGCTAATTTTATTAAGGTAACGCATATGGCAGGTTACCTTGAACCCCGGTGTCTTGATGTATCTAACGAGGATGTGGTTGAACTTGACATCTTGCCAATTCATTCCTGAATATGCCGCACAATCTTTTTTGATTAGCGTTTTGAGATTATCCATGCGAAGTCTCCTTAGTTTCTCATCATCAGCAACATCATTTTTCTAGAATTTAATGGCTACACGATATAATCATGACCGTTGTTGCTAATACTGATCTATTTGCTTAAAAAACGTATTAGTAATGAAACCTAGCATTAGCTCCATCACTAATACAAAATGCATTATGGCTTAGTAACCTTCACTTAGCTAAATTATCTTTTTAAGCTTAGCATTTACCTTTTTCGCCCTATATTTCACTGCCGACGATATTAATCTAGGAATGTATAGGTAATAGTTATTAGCACAATTCTTCTTATACCTAACGAAACAAAGTTTTCTAACAATGGTTTCTCGCCATGAAACGCCTCTAATATCTTTGAAGTCTCTCTCACCATCAGCAGGAATTACTGTTTTCACAAATTGATCTTGTGCACCCTAATTACTTCAAAATGCTTTTTTAACCCATATGCTTGCAAAAAAGAGCCATAAGTATTAATTCGCTAATTTGAAAGAATTACTACCCTCTTATTATTTTCCCTCCATTAGCTGATCCACAATCTCCTCTAGATCTGCATTAAACTTCTTATTATTGCTACTTTCACCACTGTTCTTTGTCATTACAATTGCATCGTAATTCGCAATCGTTTGACCAAGTTCATTGACATCGTAAACGGGAATGATGTTGTTCATTCTCTCAGCAATCAGCTTGGTAAAATCAACTTGGTGATTATTAACTTAAACTTCCCACACCAAAAAGAACTATGAAGCCTTGAAAACTCAATAGTTTAACCAGTAAATATTCAATTATGCTGCTAGTGATGGCGATATAGCCTCTTGCATGTACTTCGGGAGGCGGGAAATGAAAGCTTTGGTGAACCTTTCCATCTGCTCTTCTGTCAGTTGGAAGATCTCTTTCACGCTCTCGAACATGGCTTCCAC
>NZ_VUMX01000054.1:0-4270 GCF_009695985.1 Lactobacillus porci | reverse complement strand
ATATATTGGTTTAACAACATCAGACGGTCCAATAAACTAAATTACACGACCCCTGTAAAATATAGAGATCGTGTAATGGCAACTATTTAAGATTTTATAAAATGTCTAACTTTTCTATGGCACTTCACTTAGATGAGTGTCCTAAAGCATTCCCCGTTCAATGTCAATCCCTTAACTTAATGACATTGATGCTTGAAGGAAAACTCATTTTTCCCCCTCCTTTTTTAGAATACATTTTTACTTTTTGAGCCGGATTTTTTCATCGAAAAAATCACAGGCTCAAAAAGGTTTTCGCTCCCTTTTGCCAAAACGCCCTCCGGGGGCTCTGCCGAGGGCCTGAAAAGCACATCTTTTCAGACTTTTTTGCGAAAAAATTGATCTGAAACTCAATGTAGATATTAGGGGGTTATTTATTTTTATATACCAGAAATAGCTTCTTTTATTCGTTATTTTTTCGATACCTTTTAGAACGATTTTGACCAGGAAATAAACGATCATGCGATCCGACTCGAATGCCAATTAAGACTAGTTCATCTTTATCAATCGTATAAACCACCAGGACATCGTTAGTTTCGCTTGGTGTTTTGTTTTTCGGGGTATCTTCGTAAGTGATAAAGGATGGCATTGAATACGTCATAAAGATCATAACGACGCGGTCTTGTATGCTTGCGGAAGTTTTCTAAATCAGGTTGTATTAACGCAAATTGTGCTCGAGAAATATTGCTTGGATAATCTGGCATGACAAACTCCTCAGTCGGTTTTCCACAATTCTACCAGATTCAGCAGATACTAGACAGGTTCTAAGAGGCATTTCACCATACTAACAAGAAAACCAAAAATTCCCAGATCATTAATTTAACATATCGTATCAAACCATGCCTGGAATATTATCTAGGCGTTTTTTTAATGTAATGATATTTTCTGGCAGAAAGGTTGCATTATTGTGACTACAGTTGTAAACTAATAAGCGTTAAGAGGTTACAAATGTAAACTTAGAATTCAATTAATGAAGGAAGCCAATTGAAGGATGGATGCAAAGAATGTAACTATCACCGATTCTGAATGGATGGTTATGAGAGCAATTTGGACAATGGGACATGCGACTAGTCGTGAACTAATCGATGCTATGAACGAATTAGAAGGCTGGTCAGCTTCAACAACCAAAACGCTACTTCACAGGTTGATTCAAAAACAGGCGGTTGCGCAGCATGGCGGCAGTCGACCATTCACGTATAAGCCGGTTGTTGGCGAGAAGGAATCAATGGTGGCAGCGGCAGATGATTTGTTTGACCATATGTGTGCGATGCGGGCTGGTTCAACAATTGCCGGCGTTATTCAGTCAAGGGAACTCTCACAGGCGGATATTGCGAACTTACAGGCGATTCTAGCTGAAAAGGCCAAAGCAGCGCCCGAGGAAGTTCAGTGTAACTGCTTACCAGGTGATCAAACGTGTTAAGACTGTGGTGTTCTGTTTACTTTTAGGATTGCTGCACAAAAATCCAGAATCTGGGATTTCTGATGGCGGAAACTTATGAATTTTTGTCGTAATTCTCATTCATATAGTGGCATGGTGCTCCGCAAAGCAGAAGCCTAAATATAAGAACCTGGTGGAAAAATCCCGAGCCCGGGGATTTCCACACAAGGAACTTATATTCCGGCTTCTAACCGCTTTGCTACGCACACTTATTTTTAGGAGGTCGATAATCATGGCAAATAAAGAGGACCATAGGAACATGAAAAACATGAGTGCTAAGAATATGGAAAATAATGAATCAAATATGAGTCATATGGATCATGATGACATGAAAATGGATCACGATATGACCGAAACGGATCATAATCAAATGAACATGAACCACGATATGGCCGAAAGGGATCACAGCCAAATGAACATGAATCACGAAACTATGAATATGAGTGGGATGAATCACGGTGATATGGATATGGCTGGGACCGACATGATGATGCACGGTGGCTCAATGATGCATATGGGGAATTTGAAAGTTAAATTTTGGGTCTCCGTTGTCTTAGCGATTCCAGTTTTACTGTTAGCACCAATCATGGGTTTAAACGTTTCCATCCTTAGTTTCAGTTCACCGCTAATTGTTGGCATTATCATCGTTTTGTTTGATACAGCACTTTACTTTTATGGAGGAATGCCATTTTTAAAGGGGGCTAAAGCGGAAATTCAAGATAAATCTCCTGAAATGATGACGCTAGTAACCCTTGGAATTTCCGTTTCGTATTTCTTCAGTTTGTACGCATTTATTGCCAACAACTTCTTGAACCCGGCAAATCATGTAATGGATTTTTCGTTCGAACTTGCAACCCTGATTTTAATTATGCTTCTAGGACACTGGATTGAAATGAATGCATTGATGGGTGCTGGGGATGCCTTACAAAAGATGGCGGCCCTGTTGCCTAAGACGGCCCATCTAGTTACAGATAATGGTGAAACAAAAGAAGTGCCAGTATCTGATTTAAAAGTTGGTCAAACTGTCCAAGTGCGTTCAGGTGAGAGTATTCCAGCCGATGGTGTTATTACGGCTGGGGAGTCGACCGTGAATGAAGCACTGGTAACCGGTGAATCTGCTGCCGTTACCAAGAACGTTGGCGATAAGGTCATTGGTGGTACAACAAACAATAACGGGACGCTAACGGTTAAAATTAGTGGTACTGGTGACTCCGGCTATCTTTCTCAAGTAATGAAAATGGTTCAAAATGCCCAGCAAGCTAAATCTAAAGCAGAAGATAAAGCTGATTTAGTTGCCAAGTATCTATTTTACGCGGCACTTGGTGTTGGGATTATTGCTTTCTTTGCCTGGTTACCCCAGGGATTGGAGACTGCAATGACGATCATGGTGACCGTCTTCGTGATTGCTTGCCCGCATGCGTTAGGATTAGCGATTCCATTAGTGGTTTCTCGTTCTACTACGATTGGCGCTCAAAATGGGCTATTAGTTCGAAATCGCCAAGCCATTGAAGCAAGTCAACATGTTAGCCACGTTCTCTTGGATAAAACTGGCACGTTAACAGAAGGTAAATTTACGGTGAATGCATTGATTCCAAATGATGGGATTGACGAAACAACGTTATTAAGCCGACTGGCCGCCCTTGAAAATAATTCGACTCATCCGCTGGCCCAAGCAATCATTACTGAAGCCCAAGCGAAGGACATTGAAGTCGTTGCGGCTGAAAAGTCTCAAAATATTCCGGGCGTTGGTATTTCCGGTAATGTTGATGGCACTGACTATATGATTGTTAATAGTAACTATTTAACGAAGAAAGGGATCAGGTTTGACGAGGCCACTGCTGATAAATGGGCTGCTAAGGGTAATTCCGTCAGCTTCCTATTGCAGGGCACCCAAGTTCAAGGAATGGTTGCTGAAGGCGACACTATCAAAGCGGGTGCTAAGGAATTAATTAGTGGTCTTCAGAAGCGAGGAATTACCCCCGTAATGCTCACTGGCGATAATCCAAAAGCCGCGGAACACGTTGCTAACTTACTAGGATTGACTGAATTTCATGCAGGCCTATTACCAGATGATAAGCAAAAGATTGTTGCTGATTATCAAGCAAAGGGCAATCACGTCATCATGGTTGGTGACGGCGTAAATGACGCACCAAGTCTTGCCACGGCCGATATTGGAATTGCAATTGGCGCCGGAACCGATGTTGCCATTGATTCCGCTGATGTTGTGTTGGTTAAATCAGAACCCAGCGATATTTTACATTTTCTTGATTTGGCTAAAATCACAAATCGGAAAATGGTTCAAAATCTTTGGTGGGGAGCAGGCTACAATATTGTCGCAATTCCACTCGCTGCCGGTGTGTTGTCATTTATGGGAATCACTCTAGACCCAGCCGCTGGTGCTGTGGCCATGGCGATGTCGTCAATTATCGTGGCAATTAATGCGATGGGATTGACCGGTAAAAAGATCAAAAACGTGTAATTAAGTGATGACAAAAAGAGGAGAAAGACCAGCTGGTAGTCTGGTATTTCTCCTCTTTTTTTGAGCATCTTGCTTTTACACTATAATTTTTTCGTTGCTGTACTGATTATAACTTAAACTTCCCACACCAAAAAGAACTATGAAGCCTTGAAAACTCAATAGTTTAACCAGTAAATATTCAATTATGCTGCTAGTGATGGCGATATAGCCTCTTGCATGTACTTCGGGAGGCGGGAAATGAAAGCTTTGGTGAACCTTTCCATCTGCTCTTCTGTCAGTTGGAAGATCTCTTTCACGCTCTCGAACATGGCTTCCAC
>NZ_VUMX01000053.1:0-4283 GCF_009695985.1 Lactobacillus porci | reverse complement strand
TTGAAAATGAGCTCTTTTTAATCTGCTCCAGATTATTGCTTGCGAATTGACTTCGCTTATTTGTTTGGATTCAAGTAAACTTGAACCCGCACACTGCGAAACTTTGTTCAGTTTTCAAAGTACCAACCGTTGCTTGCCTTTCGGCGACGCAACGTTTTATATCTTACTCGCTTGTTAAGAATTTGTCAACAAGTTTTTTGATTTATTTTTTCGTGCCTCCGTGAGAGCTTCGTGTCTCGCGCGACAACAAATATTAGTATACTCGTGTTTTTTCTTTCGTCAAATTTGGATTTTCATTCGGTTTAATAGGTGAACGCGCGGCCGCGTTGTGACAAAGCGCTTTTGGCTGACGCGAACTTTTCCCTGTTCATTTTCCGCGATTTGGCAAAATATGAAGTTATTGTTCGTAAATTACGCTTTTCGTTGCGAAATTTTTTCTGATTTTTTTGGAAATTATTTTTTTAAGCCTAAATTTGTACTATATTGCTTTTAGAATTTCTAAAAAAGAGGTAAAGGCATGACAGAAGAAAATACGTATTTACTCGGCGTCGACAGTGGCGGCAGCCACGTGACCGCTGACTGCTACGATGAGCAAGGAGAGGTGGTTGGCCATGGCGAAGCTGGTCCGGGCAGCATTGTCTTGGATTTGCCCCAGACCCTGGCCAATATCGTTTCCGCCATAGAAAAAGCCACGGCCGCTTTGCCAAACAAAGACTGGAAGTGCCAGCGGATCCTGATCGGAATCGCGGGCTGGGAAAGCAGCCAGCAACAGGAGCTTTTTGCCACTGAAATCACCAGCCGTCTGCGTGACTACGCTGGGCAGGTTTCACTGACCAGCGATGCCAGACTGGCCCTGCTCAGTGCACTTGAAGGTCAAGACGGCCTGTTGGCGATTGCGGGAACCGGCTCGATCGTCTATGCCAAGAATGCCGGCCGCTTGTCCCGCGCCGGTGGCTGGGGCTGGCTGCTCGGAGACGAAGGCAGCGCCTATCAGATCGCGGCCGAAGCCGTCAAAGCCGTGCTGCATACCAATGACCAGGGGCAAGTGCATCCCCTCGCTCACTTGGTCCTCAGCTACTTCTCCGCTTCCTCCATTCCTGAGCTCGTGGCAGCTTTCTACCAAGCTCCCCGCCCGCAAATCGCTGGTCTGGCCAAGCAGCTGGCCGGCCAAGCCGATGCCGCGCCAATTTTTGCCCACCAAGCAAAGCTGCTGGCCCAGCAAATTCTACTTCTGTTCAAGCGCAATCCCGGCATCAATCCCTTGCTAGCCCTGGCTGGGTCGGTCTTGACCCATAACCCGCTGATGCAGGCGGAACTTGGCAGAATCATCAGTCAACAGGCACCTGCCTTGACCATCAAGATCGCTAACTCCCCAAACACTAGGGGCGTCTTGTTTAATTAGTTGGGAACTTTTCGAGAGCCACCCTGCTATCTCAATTTAATGACATCGGCCACGTTGCCTTGATGCTTTTTCAATAATTGGGCCGCTTCTGCCAAGCCGCATCCCCGCTTCAGCATGACGACCGCCGCTGGCACGTCGCTTTTGCTTTTGGCCAAAGCCGCGCTGGCAGCATCCTGGTCAACATCCGCGACCGTCATAATGATCCGAATCGCCCGGTCAACCAGCTTCTGGTTGGTCGGCTTCACTGCGATCATCACGTTTTGGTAAATCTTGCCCTGCTTGATCATGATCCCTGTCGACAAGGCATTCAAGATCATCTTTTGGGCCGTGCCGGCCTTCATCCGCGTAGAACCGGTGATCACTTCCGGCCCTGTCACGGCCTCAATGGCAATTTGCGCGTGCTGACCGATCAGGCTGCCAGAAACGCAAGCTACCGCGATCGTCAAGGCACCGACCCGGCTGGCGTAGTCAAGCCCGCCCAGAACATACGGAGTCCGGCCGCTGGCCGCCAACCCAATCACGACGTCATCTTGCTTAAGCTTCAGATCCTGCAGGTCTTTTTGCCCCAGGTCCGCCCGGTCTTCAGCCCCTTCCACGGCTTTGAACATGGCGCCCGGACCCCCGGCAAGCAAGCCTACCGCCCGGTCAGGACTGATCCCGTATGTCGGCACCAGCTCAACCGCGTCCAAGACGCCCAGACGGCCGCTAGTGCCCGCCCCCATATAGATCAAGCGCCCGCCCCGGCGATAATGGTCCGCGGCCTGGTCAATCGCTTCCGCCAGCGGGCCAGACGCCCTTTTCACGGCTTCTGCCACCGTCTGGTCAGCGTCGTTGATCGTCTTGACGATTTCTGCTGCCGTCATCTGGTCGATCCGCATGCTGGCCGGATTCCGCTGCTCAGTCGGCAATTCTTTAATTTCCATATTCTTCGCCTCCTATAAGGCAAACTTCCGGATAGCCAGGGCTACCCCGTCATGATCATTGTCCGCGGTAATCTCTTCCGCGGCTGCCTTGACTTGCGCGGTTGCATTGCCCATCGCCACGCCCAGCTTGGCAAATTTGATCATGCTCAAATCATTTTCTTCATCGCCTAAAGCCAGGACTTGGTCGCGGCTGATTTTCAAAATCCCGCAAAGCTTGTCTAAAGCTGCTCCCTTGTTCACGCCCTTGGCATAAGCCTCGTAGTAAAAAGGTGCCGTCTTCATCAAATCCAGACGGCTGCCAATTTTTTCAAAAAGCTCCCGGTGGGCAATGGCCGAATCCAGTATCTCCGCGTCCTCAATATACATCGCCTTGATCAGCTCAATCCCCCGCATCTCTTCTGGCGTTCTATAAGAGATGCCCAAGTTGACCAGGTTGGCTTCATACAAGGTGTACTTGCCAATATCCTTGTTGCAGGTATAGATCCGGTCGCTGCTGATCGCTTGAAAGTGGATATTCAACTTGCGGGCAATCCCTTCCAGATCAACAAAGTCCTCATAAGAAATCCCGCGTTCATAGATTACCTGGCCAGCAGTCGTTTTCACTACTGCCCCGCCAAAGCAGACTAGGTACTGGTCAGCCGCGTGGTCCAAGTCCAGCTGCTCAAGCAGCGCTTCCGCCCCGCTTAATGGGCGGCCAGTACACAGAACCACCTTGATTCCCCGGCTCTTAGCCTCTTTGATCGCTGCGATCGTTTCTGGAGTCAGCTCACTCTTGGAATTGACCAGAGTTCCGTCAATATCTATCGCAATCAGCTTGATGTCCGTCATTTGTCTTTTCTCCTTTGTGCTTTCGTTTGTTCTTTATCTAAATTTTAGTACAAAAAGCCGTAAAAAAAGGACCCCATGTCTGAACACTAACATGCGGCCCTTTTGGCAAATATTCAATTTTATTGCAAACCGTTCGCAAGCCTTATTCTTGAGCACCCTTGCCGCCGTGAACAAACAGAACACCTTTGCGCGGAAGGCTTTCCCGCTAGAATGTGGCCTTTGGTGCAGCCATCAGCCTGCCAACAGTGAAATGACAATTTTGGTTCTTCAGGAGGCTCACTTGACGATCATCTTTTCTGACATTCGCAGACCCTCTTTCACAAAAACTAAGCTGTCAATTCGAAAGATCTTTCTCTACCTGTATAATACCTTAAGTTGTAAGCGATTGCAAGTAGGCTGATTCAGCAAAAAGCACAAAAAAAGCAACGACCTAAGTCGTTGCTTCAGTTACGGTCCATGCGGGATTTGAACCCGCGATCTCCTCCGTGACAGGGAGGCGAGATAAACCACTGCTCCAATGGACCAGATGGAGGATATAGGGCTCGAACCTATGACCTCCTGCTTGTAAGGCAGATGCTCTCCCAACTGAGCTAATCCTCCAAATGCACCCAGTAGGACTTGAACCTACAACCTTCTGATTCGTAGTCAGACACTCTATCCAGTTGCGCTATGGGTGCGCTTGGCTATTCAATTCTAGTGCCCGGGCACTAAGCGGAAGACGGGATTCGAACCCGCGACCCCCACCATGGCAAGGTGATGTTCTACCACTGAACTACTTCCGCATTTTCTTTTGTTCAGGTGACCCTGAAATCGGGAAGACAGGATTCGAACCTGCGACCCCCTGCTCCCAAAGCAGGTGCTCTACCAAGCTGAGCTACTTCCCGCTACTCCGCCTGTCAGACTCGAACTGACGACATCCTGATTAACAGTCAAGCGCTCTACCAACTGAGCTAAGGCGGAATGTCGCGCGGCAGCGCCCTATCCTCGCAGGCAGTTTCCCACCAACTACTTTCGGCGCGAAGAAGCTTAACTTCTGTGTTCGGCATGGGAACAGGTGTATCCTTCTTGCCACTGCCACCGCACTCTTTTCTTTGAGCTTGCACGCTCAAAACTGAATACCTTCATCCAAG
>NZ_VUMX01000052.1:0-4948 GCF_009695985.1 Lactobacillus porci | reverse complement strand
GCTGAGGTAGGTGCCTCTTCTATGATCGTCTACCCATTCGTGGTAAATAGCGAGTTTGATTTCTTTAGTGTATTTAGTCATGAAAATAACCCCCGAAATTAGTGTCCTAATTTCGGGGGTCATATCACTGATACTTCTTCCCAGTTGCTTTTTCATAATAATCAGCCGACATGTAGATTGCATGGCCAGCGTACATTTCACAGACAGCCGCGACCTTGATTTTTGCTGCTTGCCCATTGATCTTGACCCGCAGCGCCTCGCCTGGCTTGACTTGGGCCAGGCTGGCCAGCTTCTCAGAAACAACGGCGCCGTTCTGGGACAGCTGGAGCTGCTTGCCGCTGGTCCGCTCATCCAGCTTGACCAAGCCGCCCAGCTGCTTGTCCTGGCTGACGATCAAGGAGACTGCCTGCGCTTCATCGCTCCCCGGCACCTTTTCCTGCAATTGGTAAAAAGCAACCGGGAGCTTTCGCTCAACATCATTTGACGCCAGCTTGGCCTTCAGCTCTTTTTGCGCTTTCTGGCTGGCCTGGGGGTTCTTCACCACCAGCAGGTCATAGCGGAGCAATTGGCCGAACTGGTGGGCCGCGATGCCGGAGATCGACGAGCGGATGCCCAGGCCGGTGAACAAGATAGCTACCGATCCGGCCACGCCAAAGATGGTCATCAGCATTCGCTGCTTGTAGCGAAAAATGTTTCTGGCCGTCACCTTGCCGTTAAAGGACAGGCGGCGCCAGAGCGGCTTAATCCGCTCCAGCAGGATCTTGGACCCGGCCACTGGTGCTTTTGGCAAAAGCAGGCTGGCCGGCTGCTCGGCCAATTCCCGCCAGGCCACCCACAAGCTGGGCAGGACGGCAGTCGCCAGCCCGGCGGCCAAGGTAAAGAGCACAAGGGACAAGTGCAGCTTCAAGGGCACCTGGTCAATGACGCTGCCCATGCAGACGATCCTTAAAATGATCGGCGAGATAAAGTAGTTGCCCAGCAGAATTCCCAGGACCGACCCAGCGGTGCTGGCCACCAGGCCATAGATGATGAACTTCTGGATCACGTCGCGCTTGTTGTAGCCCAGAGCCCGAAAGATGCCGGCATTCTGCCGTTCTTCATCGACAAAGCGGGTCATCGTGGTCAAGACGACCAGGGCTGCCACCAGGTAAAGCACGACTGGGAAGACGTTGGAGACGGCCGCGACGGAGCTGATTTCACTGACAAAGTTCTGATACCCTTCCCCGCCTGGCAGGCTGGCTCTGGTATAGACTTGATAGCTGGGCTTGGGCCATTTGGCCATTTGCTTTCTGGCGGCCTGAATCTTGGCCAGGCCGGCTTGCAGCTGCTTCAGCTGCTTTTTGGTCACTTGTCCGCCCTGCTGCTGGTAAAGCGCCAGCTGGGCCTGCTGCTTCTTGAGGCTGCTTTCCTGCCGGTCCAGCTTTTGCCCGGTCTGCTTCTTCATAGACTGCAAGCGCTGATCCCCATTGTCCGCCAAGAGCTTGGTCAAACCGGCCTGCTTCTGGCTGACCGCTTTTGCGTAGGCCTTGCTGGCAAAAGAGTCTTGCCTTAAAGATGAATAGCGCAGGCGGGCCAGGTTGGCTGGACCGGAGAAATTGCTTTTTGCCACGTAAGCATAGGCCTCCAGCTGGCCAGTCCCGGAACTGGCCGTGCCCATGGTCTCCTGGCTCCAGATTTCCCCAGACTTGACAAAGGCCACGATCTTGAACTTGGTCCGCTTGAGCTGACTGCCATTCGCCTTTGCCAGTTCAAGCGTCTGCCCCAGGCGGTATTTGCCCTTCAGGTTGCTTGACAGGGCAAGCTCGCTCTTTTTAAGCGGCTTTTTCCCTTGCACCAGCTGAAACTGGCTGCTGGCAACCGGCATGGAAAACAGGCGCACCGCCTGGCTGCTGTTCTTGATCGCCGCGTCGGAAAAACAGGCAAATTCGCTTTTGCCCCTTTGACCGCGCGCAGTTCCGACTCGTCTTCTTTGGAAAAGCCATAGTCGCTGATCACGAACAGGTCAGCCAGCCGGCTTTGCCGCACGTACTCCTGCCCGGCCTGCTCTATGTTTGGCGCGGTAGCCTTAAGGCCGACCAAGGCCATGGCGCCGATCATCAAAAGGCACGCGATCGACAGGAAGCGGCCCTTCGACTCGGCAAAAGCCAGGAAAACGTTCTTCCAATACTTCTTCTTGCGCATCTTTGCCACCTGCCTTTAGTACTCCAAAGTCTTGATGTCCTGGGGCTTTGGATTGATCGTGATCTTGTCCACGGTCGCGTCCCGCAAGTGAATGACCCGGTCAGCGATTGGCGCCAAGGCGCCGTTGTGGGTCACGATGATGACCGTGGCGCCTTTCTTGCGGGACATGTCCTGGAGCAGCTGCAAGACCTGCTTGCCTGTTTCATAATCCAGGGCCCCGGTTGGCTCATCGCACAGGAGGAGCTTGGGCTGCTTGGCCACTGCCCGGGCAATCGCCACCCGCTGCTGCTCCCCGCCCGACAATTGGGCAGGGAAGTTGTCCATCCGCTCTTTCAAGCCAACGTCGGTCAAAACCTGGCCAGGGTCTAGGGGCTGCTCGCTGATCTCCACGGCCAGCTCCACGTTCTCCCTGGCGGTCAGGTTGGCAATCAGGTTGTAGAACTGAAAGACGAAGCCAATGTCCCGGCGACGGTATTCAGTCCGCTGGTAGTCGTTAAAATTTGCCAGATCCGTGCCGTCGATCACGACCTGGCCTTCATCAAAAGTGTCCATTCCGCCCAGAACGTTGAGCAGAGTCGACTTGCCTGCCCCAGAAGAGCCCAGGATGATGACCAGTTCGCCCTTGTTGATGGAAAAATTGATGTCCCGGTTGGCCTCAATCACGTTTTCTCCCATCCGGTAGCGCTTGTAGAGCCGCTTGACTTCGATGTATGCCATTTTCCTCACCTGCTTTGAATAGATTATGCCAAAAAGCAAACGAGCATTTTGTCTGCTAACTCAATTATAGAATACAAGCGCTTTCAGTAAAAAGATTAAGCTTCAGGCAAATGCACGATCTGGCTGGCAACCGCTTGAAGCAAAGCCTGGTCGTGGTCGACCAGCAGCATGGCTGGCTGCTGCTCCTGCAAAAGCTTGACCAGCTGGTCTTGGTTGAATAGATCCAGATAATTGGCCGGCTCATCCCACAGGTAGAGATTGGCCTCTTCAACCAGTGACTTAGCCAAGGCCACCCGCTTTTTTTGCCCCTGGCTCAGCTCTTGCAAGGGCAGATTAAAGCTTTCTCTGGCAAAGCCCAGCTTCCTGAGCTGGTTTAACAGGGCCGAATAGTTCAGATGCATCTTCTTGGCAAAAGCGGGCAAGCTGCCAGTAAAGTCCAGGCTGTCCTAGCTCAAATAGCTGATCTTGAGCCCGCTGGCCAGTTCCAGGCGGCCAGTCCGGTCAACCAGCGGCTGTTTAGCGAGGATTTCCTTGAGCAGGGTTGACTTGCCAGAGCCATTTGGACCAACCAGGGCGATAACCCCCTGCTTTTTGACCTGCAGGGACAAATCCGTGAACAGGTCCTTGCCCGCGATCCGCAAGCTTAGGTGCTTAATCTCCAGCAGCTTTTGATGATAGTCCGGCACGAAATTCAGGTCCAAGGCCGGGGTCTTTTCAATGTTGGCCAGCAGACCCTGTTTTTCCTCCAGCTGGTCCTCTTTGCGGCGGGCCACGTTCTTTGGACCGCTTCATGACTTTGGCCGCCCGCTTGGACAAAAAGCCCTTGTCCCTCAGCTCGGCCTTCTCCGCCGCCGTAGCCCCTTTCTTGACCCTGACTCCCCGCTCAGCCTGATTGGCAAAGGCAGCCAGCCGCTT
Source organism: Lactobacillus porci (assembly GCF_009695985.1). Classification (NCBI taxonomy): domain Bacteria; kingdom Bacillati; phylum Bacillota; class Bacilli; order Lactobacillales; family Lactobacillaceae; genus Lactobacillus; species Lactobacillus porci. The sequence goes on along the minus strand of NZ_VUMX01000052.1, from coordinate 1,135 downwards.
TTGGCTGCGGTCCAGTTCCTTGATCTCCCGGCGCAGCTTGCGGTCCTTGGCCTGGTTGAAGCCGTCCCGGTCCTTCTTGGTCTGCTCGTATCCGGCAAAGTCATCCCGGTAGAGGTGCACCTGCTGGTTCTCAAGGGCCAGCACGTGGTCGCTGACCTGATTCAAAAAGGCACGGTCATGGCTGACGACGATGTAGCCCTGCTTGGCCTCGCGCAGATACTGGGCCACCTGCTGGCGGCTGGCCAGGTCCAGGTGGTTGTTGGGCTCATCCAAGAGCACGAAGGCATCGGGCTCGCTGAAGCAAGCAGCCAGCAATGATTTTCAGCAGGGTGGTCTTCCCCCGGCCATTGCGGCCAACTAAGGCCAGCTTCCAGGATGTGTCAAGATTAACGGTTAAACCGGCGAACAGATTTTCAGCTTGGTCTGGGTATGCAAAAGTCAGCTGATTGATTGAAATTGTTGGCATAAAAACCTCCAGCAAAGAAAAAAGTCCGCACTTATCCAAGTACAGACTTCTGCTGGAACAGTCCCACAGGTCCAATCTTGCATAAGTGCATAGTACCCCCTTGAAAAAAACAGTCCTGTCAAAATGGCAGTGCCTATTTAATTTAAGCAACGACTATGAAATAGCAAGATTAGAAACGCAATGAAACCCCTTCTTTCCTGATTTATTACGTTGAGGGCGAGAAAACTTGGCATTTCAATGCCGAGTTGAATCGCCCTCTTTTTTTGCTTTAGCACGTGAACATTAGTTCGGTATGCGATATAATATACATGGCTAAAGAACTGCAAATGCTGAAAGAAGGTACGACTCATATAGTTAAATACGAATTCAGGAATGATGAGCCAGATATCATCCATGGACGAGGCTACGCATACAACCTCAATTACCACATCGTCTGGTGTATCAAGTATCGCAACCAAGCCTTGGCTAATCCGATTATTGTCGATTCACTCAAGGACAAGATCCTGCAGATCTGCCGTGAGAATGAGTATACGGTCAAGGCTCTGGAAATAATGCCAACTCACGTGCATATTCTGCTGTCTGCCAAACCCAAAGAGAGCGTGACAAATATCGTCAAGAAGCTCAAAGGCATTACGGCCAAGTGGCTTTTTGAAAAGTACCCGGAAACGA
>NZ_VUMX01000051.1:0-4991 GCF_009695985.1 Lactobacillus porci | reverse complement strand
GTGGAAGCCATGTTCGAGAGCGTGAAAGAGATCTTCCAACTGACAGAAGAGCAGATGGAAAGGTTCACCAAAGCTTTCATTTCCCGCCTCCCGAAGTACATGCAAGAGGCTATATCGCCATCACTAGCAGCATAATTGAATATTTACTGGTTAAACTATTGAGTTTTCAAGGCTTCATAGTTCTTTTTGGTGTGGGAAGTTTAAGTCACAAAGTAAAAAACATGGTCCTGGTAAAAATGTCGTAAAAATGCGGGTTAATACCAGCTATCATTAAAATTGCTATTTTAATGAGTAGTGTAATTTAGGTATCAGGAATAGCCTGTAGCTTTGACTGGCTGACCGAGCCGATAAGGAGAGACGCGTCCGCAGGCGTGGCTCGACCGGCGCAGGGCAGACACGGCATTGCGGAGGGCTATTCCTGATACCCTTATATCTTTCATGGAACACAAAAATGCACCAGGTACAGGTGCATTTTTTGTTATTTCAAGGATATAAGGCTTTTGTGCATGGTGCGGCTTCGCTTTGGCAACGACCACATGGGAAGTCTCCTCAATAGCGAGTAAGCCAATCGCCCACTTTTATTAGAAGGATGGGATAGTGAGCGATTGTCTTACTTAAGGCTATTGAGGAGCCTTCCTGTCTACAACCGCGCGGCACTACGCCGCACCATGCACAAAAGCAAACTAAGCAATGCGAACTACTTGTCCGGCAAATATGCGATCTTCTGCTATCGCCCGATTGAGTGCGAGCAAATCAACTACAGGCATGCCATGTCTGCGTGCAATTGAGTACCAGGTATCACCAGGTTGTGCCACATAGTCAAAATCGACCAAGGAAAGCTGATAGCCGCTGTCGTCAGTATAGTAGCCATAATAGTCATAGGCTAGATACTGTACATCGCCTTCCACTTCATCAGTATAAACCCAAGTGCCAGCTTCTGGCACGCCAGAGGCACTGGCACCACAATTGATCACTGTAAGGTTGATCATCTTCGGCAGTTTAGAAAGATCGTACAAGCCGTCATCTAGGTCACGCTTGAAGAAAGCTAAATCAATGCAGGAGCGATCATGATAGCGAGATAGCAAATCGATCATTTCGATAATCCGTTCTTCACGATTCTTGCAGAATCTATCGCTGTTTATCAAAAGGGTAATTTTGCTCTTACTGGTGTAATAGAGCTTTACCAATCTTTTAGTAAAGGCGATGACATCATCAATATGCTCATGCAGATCGGTAATCATGAAAGCATGTGTGGTCATCTCTGCCCTACGGGCTAGGTCAGTGTGGATAGTCGCAAATTTATGATAATCAAAGCCTGAGACATGCAGACACACGCTTACGGTACTAATGCCAAACTTTTTAAGATGTTCATAGTGTTCTGGTGTTGAAGTAGTAATTGCTGAGCAGTAAGCCATTCTTGGGTAATTTTGTGTAGTTACTGTTCTTGGTGGAGTTTGAATTGTGGTAGTTGTTTGTGTCATTATGCTGGGGTTCCTTCCTTTTGTAAAAATTGCGTGATCGCGTCTTTATGCTTCTGTGAGAGCCTTTTTGATCCTTCAGCTATAGTTGATCTAAGCCATGCCAAATCGCCGCCATGAGCCTTTAAAATTGCTGAAAGCGTTGGAGAAATTTGCCGGTCGACCCAATCTCTCATGTCTTCGATTGTTTTTGCTTCTTTTTCGATTGTGAGTTGTAGCTGTTCGGCTTCTGCCAGCAGCTCGTCCCACCAAGGAGCAGTTGGCCAACGAGCTTTATTCGAATCATTGCTTTTGATTAAAAATCTTAAGTATTGCTTGAGCGTCCCTCGCAAGGCATGTCCGATTGGCAGGTCATCATTAACGATGTACTCAGCGAGCTTCAGAGCTCGATCTTTACGATAGACTAGTTCTAATCTTGTCCAAGCCTCTGGAATGCTTGTCTCAGCATCATCTGTGTTAGAATTTGCTTTTCTTTCAAGGGTTTTGTTGTAAATTCGGCAGTACAGATCGGATTTTTGTGATCCAAAATAAATTGTCTGTCCCAAAAAATCGTTGGTTGATGTTTGACGAGAATTTAGCTCGTCCCATTTTGACCATCTGGACGTAAACCAGCCGTTAATGGAAGCTTCGTGGATCTGCTCAAAATTAACGATTTTTGATCCAATGTCATCTAGCGCCAGGTCGATCCTGGAAAAATTACGATGCGACCAAGTGAATACTCGTTTAAATAAAGCCATCAGATCATGATTCACCGCATATTCTTTACAACCGCGTCCGGTAATCATCACGTGAGCGCCGGATTTAATATCGATTTTGGTGTCGGCAATACTGACTGTCTCTTCATTGCTTTTATCAATGCGGTTATACATGATGAAAAAATTGCCCTCGGTCCATTTGATCTGGTATTTATAACCGAATCGGCCAACTTTCAATGGTGAAAAATTTTCCCATTTTAAATCTAAAATTTCCATAACTGCCGGCAATTGTGCCTGAAGCACTGTAAACTCAAGCCAGTCAAAGGTTACGGTCAGCTTTGGTTTGTTCATTTTCAATCTTTCTGTATTTATTACACACCTATTAGTAACTGTGTGTAATGCATTAGGACAAGTGATTTTTAGATTTTAGCTATAAAAAAATGGGGCTTGCGCCCCTATCACTCGCCGTTGGGCAGGGCAAAACCAATGGGTTTTGCGTACAACTAGCTTATAAGCCTGGTAATGCTGTCAATTCCTTATCCTCACAAGCTGCGCTTGCTCCGGTACCATTGACAGCCAGTAAGCTAAAAATAGCTTATGCAGCCATAGATTGAGCTGCAGCTTCACGATTTGGATCATGTAAGAATTGAATATCAGAGATGACCACGGTGTGATGATATCTGATTCTTTTGGTGTCTTCGTCGATTGATGTAGAAACTTGTAGTCTACCATTGCATAGTACCTGACGCCCTTTACTACAGTGCTGGTTGATTGCGGCTGCTAGTTTGTCAAAAGCAACACAGCGAATAAAGTCAGCTTCATTTCGGTCATTTCTACGTGGCACGGCTACCGTAAACCAGCAATAATTACGGTTAGCAGCACTTCTCTTCATTTCTGGATCAGCTGTCATACGTCCTAAAATCTTAATATCATTCATCTCTATTCTTTCTCCCTTATAACTCAATTTTCGGTGTTAAATCGCTCAAATCTACGAGGGCGGATTGAGCGTAGTGCGCAGTCATGCCTAATGACTTGTGTCCAAGCAGATACTGCACAGTCGTCAGCGGTACTCCTTTTTCAGTCAAAAGTGCCGCAAAGGTGTGTCGCAAGAGGTGACAGTAAAAAGGTATGCCGGTCTTTTTGGCAAACTCTGTAGCATAGCCTTGTAAAGTCCGCTTAGATACTCTAAAAAGCGGGCGATTATCAACTTCAAGCTCGGCACGATACTTCCAAACAATCTCTGCTGCTGTCTGGTCGATAATCGGGATACAGCGGTCACTGCCCCACTTGGCTTCGTGGATGTCGATATACACGGTTTTGCCGCGCAAAGTGATGTCCTCCGGGCGAAGATGGGCGGCTTCGCCTACACGGCACCCACTGCCATACATGAGCCAAAAGGCTGCTCTCGCATTTTCCTGAAGACCATCGATGTAAGCTTTAAAAATCTTCAGTTCTTCGTCGGTCAAACGTTTGATTCGTTTGACTTTGACATTTTTAGGGTAGTCTGCAGGTGTGATCGGCACCTCAGATATGTACCCTTTACTATATGACCATAAAATATACATGCAGTGTCGACAGAAGTCCACGGATTGTAGAAATTTTGGACAGTTTTGCAAGGTTTGTATCTAAAAAGTGAGACAAAAACTCGGATTTTGTCTCATTTCCTAGATCTATCCCTAGTTTTTGAACTCTTTCCAATCGCCTTTTGTATTCCCGTAAAGTTCCCTCAGCTTTGCCTTCCATGCGCATATCTTCTAAAAATTCTTCGATTTTTTGATTTTGCATAAATATAGAAATTGGTCGTGTGTCTACAATGAATCTTTGCCAGTGGGCCGAATTGCTTCAGATAGCTTGATAACAGCATTTGTAAGCCCATCCAGCTTAGTTTCTATGCGCATTATCAGCAAAATTGCGATTGCCACGCCAGCAGCTTGATCCATAATCATCTTAAAAATGTCCATTTATCCTCCGATCCGGATAATCTCACCCATGTTTGCCGCGCAAACCTTGCATAAATCGAGTGATCCGACCAGCATATTTGAGCTCTCAGCGTTTTTAACGTCCAAGCGGTAGCTGACATCCTTAACCCGACTGCAAAGCTCACATTTGCGATATATGGGCTGAGCATATCCTACTAAATTTAGATATTCCTTCATTTTCTCTCCTTATAAAAAACGGGAAGGGAACCCAATCCCTTCCCTTAAGCATTATTCAGCTTTTGCATCTGATGCAAAAATGTCGTCAGTTTGAGTGGTGTAGTACTCAGCACCAACAACCTTAGCGTAGATAGCTACGCCGTCTTTTTCAAAGGCTGCAGCGTCAACGATCTTTTGCATAGCAGACTTAACAGTTTCAGATGAAAGATCTTGCTTAGGATATCTAACAGTGATCATGCTAGTTTTGCCTTCTGCAGTCTTAAATTTAAGCTTTAAAACCTTCTTCATGGTTTATCTCCTTTCTTATTCTTGAACTTGTGGGATAACACGTGAGTTGTCTACTGCGTAGATTTCATCACATGATGCGTCGAAAACATCTGTTAAAGCTTCGCTTACCGCATAAATTGCGTCTGGTGTTGCTCCATCCTTCAAATTTTGAAGGGTAAAGTTATACTGGCCGCCCTTAGCAAGCTTAGTACCCATCACAAATTTAGCCTTACGACCAACTAGTTCTGATGTTTGTGCCATTTTAGTCGTAAGCGCCCAATAGCGCGGTATCTATCGACCTCTGTTCAATAGTCATATACTGTTCTTAACAATTGAATACGGAGGAACACGATATTATGACTGAACATCCAATCGTACCGCTCGAGCTGCCAAAG
>NZ_VUMX01000050.1:0-5573 GCF_009695985.1 Lactobacillus porci | reverse complement strand
ACGCTAATCGAGTTCACAAGGGCTTTGGTCAAGTAGCAGACACCTTGGAATCGTACTTCGATTAAAAAACAGTTAAAGAATCAATTAGCCGGAAAGATTTATTTACACAAAAGAATTGACAGTCTCAAAAAATAAGATAATTATGCTAAAAATGAGTTAAAATAATCTAGTCAAGTGTTATCAATTTATCAAGGGAAAGGTGACTGTATGTCAGAAAAGAAATTTAATACTAAGCTTTCAAGCTTAAGCATCCTGGCATCAGCCTTTACGGCTTCACTGCTTTTAGGAGCAGGCACCGTACATGCTGACACTAATAAAGATGCGAACGCTAATACTACTGTAAGCCAGGCACAAGCGGCAGTTAATGCTGGTACTACTGCTAATGCTGCAACTGCTACTACCAAGGATCAAACTACTACTACTGCAACTGCTACTACCAAGGACCAAGCAGCTACTACTGGTACTACCAATGGCCAAACAGCTACTACTGGTACTACCAATGGCCAAACAGCTACTACTGGTACTACCAAGGACCAAACAGCTACTACTGGTACAACTAAGGATCAAGCAGCTACTACTGCAACTGCCACTACCAAGGACCAAGCAACTACTACTGGTACCACTAAGGACCAAACTACCGCTACTGGTACTACCAATGACCAAACGACTGCTACTACTGGCACTGCCAATAGTCAAATTGGTACGAAGGATCAAACTGGTACGACGAACCACAAGCCGGACTCACCAGGTTCATCAACTGGTAATACTCCAAAAGCGCCAGACAGCGGTGATCAATCAACCGGCGGCAAGACTGATGTGCCAACTGTGCCAGAAAACCCTGAGAGCAGCAAGGCAACCAATGGTGGCCCAGTTACTTCCTTGCCAAAGAAGTATCAAAGCGAAGACATCACTGGCGAAAACATTACCAACAATGCCAAGCTGAATGCATTTTTAGCAACGGATACCACTAAGGCCGGCAAGCTGAATGATACGGCCAAGAAGATCATTGCGGCTGCCCTGCGTGAAGGCAGCAGCGTCACCATGGATCAACTGACTGACAGCGCAATTGATGTCTTGAACAAGGTTGATCTTTTCAACAAGACCATGGATAACCAATACACCTTGAAGGATTATGACTCAATCACCAACAAGGTGGTTACGCGTGACAAGGACACGCAAATGCCTTTGACTAAGGGCGACAAGGTGGTCAACATGCCAGCCTTGGAAAGCGTCAAGGATGCCGAAACTGGCGAGAACGCAACGATGGACATCTGGGACTCATGGCCTGTTCAAGACCCGAAGACCGGTTATGTTCAAAACTGGAATGGCTACCAACTGGTTGTAGCCATGATGGGGATTCCTCACAAGTCAGACAGCCACTTGTACCTGCTTTACAACAAGTATGGCGACAACAACTTTGCCAACTGGAAGGTTGCCGGCTCAATCTTTGGCTACAATATGCCTGTGACCGGTGGCCAATGGTCTGGCTCAGCGATGCTCAATTCTGATGGCTCAGTTCAGCTTTACTATGCTAATGTTTTGTCCCAATTGGGGAGCAATCACCAACGCGTAGCCAGCGCAACCGTTAACTTGGGCTTGGAAAACGGGGTCGTTTCAATCAAGAACGTTGAAAACGACCAAATCCTCTTTGAAGGTGATGGCATTACCTACCAAACCTTTGATCAATGGGCCAGCGGTGCCAACCGTGGCGGTGACAACCCACAAAACCGTGACGGCCACATCTTCCAAGATGATGACGGCAATTACTATGTTGCTTTCGAAACGGCTACTGGCAACAACGGCTCCAATCCTGAAAAATACGAAAACCTTTACCAATGGGGCCGTTACGGTGGCGATGCAAACTACAACTTGAGCGAAATCATCAAGATTGTTGGTGACAGTGACATGACCATGCGCGCGCAGTTGGCTAACAGCGCAATCGGCTTTATGAAGCTGGATATGAGCAATCCTAAGAAGCCAAAGGTCGAAAAGCTTTACAACCCATTGGTACAGACTGTTCTGACCGGTGACGAAATCGAACGTCCTGACCTGATGAAGCTGAACGGCAAGTACTACTTGTTCGTTGATGCCCGGATCAGTCACGCCACTGACACTGATTTGAGCAAGGCCACCGACTCAACGGTTGGCGACAACGTAACGATGCTTGGCTTTGTATCTGACAGCTTGACTGGCAACTTCGTTCCTTTGAACGGCGACGGTCTGGTCCTGGGTGCTTCAACTCCATTTAGTTGGCGGACTGCTACCTACTCATACTATGCGGTTAAGATTAATCCAGACAACATCAAGGGCAACAGCGTCACGGTCAACGGCAAGACTTACACTAAGGATTACTTTGTAAATCACTTCCTGTTGGTCAACCCGTACATGGGCAACCGTGGCGAAGTGGCCGGCAAGGGCAAGAACGCTACTTTAGGGCCAAGCTACTTGGTTGAAGTCAAGGATGACGGCACTACGCAAGTTGTCACAAACTACTTGACGCAGCAAGGCGTTTGGGACTGGAATGAAGGCAGTGCCGCTCCTGAACTGGTCGCTACTTCTTTGAAAGAAGCCCGCATGGATACGGACACCTTTATTGACCGCGTAAACAAGAAAGGCAACTGGTACCTGTACAGAGACAACGCCGAAGGCAAGATCTCACAGCAAAGCGGCTGGCAAAAGGTTGGCAACGATACCCAATACTACAGCACCAGCACTGGCGCGCAAGTCTTTGGCGCGCAAACGATCAATAACAAGAAGTACTACTTCGATGCCAACAGCGGTGCCTTGTACTATGGCCAGCACAAGATTAACGACCAATGGTACAACTTCGACAAGACCACTGGTGAAATGCTGACTGGCTTTGTCAACATCCCAAGTCAAGACAAGACGGTTTATTATGCTGCGGATGGTCACATGCTGTATGGCCAGCAAAAGATCAACGGCAAGTGGTATAACTTTGCTCCTTTGAGCGGGAAGATGCTGACTGGCTTCGTTTACATCGCCAGCCAAAAGAAGACGGTTTACTATGCCGCAGATGGCCACATGCTGTATGGCCGTCACAAGATTAACGGCAAGTGGTACCAATTCGACAGCAAGTCAGGCAAGATGCTGACTGGCTTTGTCAAGCTGTCCAAGAAGGTCACCGTCTACTACAACGCAAAGGGTCAAATGCTCGTTGGCGTTCACAAGATCAAGGGCAAGTGGTACCTGTTTGACAAGAAGAGCGGGGCGAAGGTTACCTACGCCAAGGTAGGCAAGTACGTGCAAGTCAAGCACAACGCCAGCGTTTACACTGCCAAGGGCAAGAAGAGCAAGGGCGTCTACAAGTCAGGCAAGAAGGTTTACGCACAAGGCTACGCGATCATCAAGAACAAGCTTTACTACAAGATTGCCAAGAACAAGTATGTAGCAGCTGGCAACATTGACGGCGTAAAGCGGACCGTGAAGAATGCTGGCTACGTTTACACCTACAAGAACAAGAAGCTTAAGAAGCAAAAGGGCCTCGTAAAGAAGGGAACCAAGAAGTATACCTACGGCAGCACGGTTCTGCTTAAGGGGAAGAAGTACTACATTGTTGCTCCATCCAAGTACATGAGTACCAAGAACTTCTAATTTTGCAAATTAGCAACATAATCAAAGAGGATCAACTCAGTTGAGCTGATCCTCTTTTTGTGTGGCGCACGACTTATATACGCGTGGTACTAGTTAAAGAAACTGAATGTCGAATGTGGCTGAGAACGTAAGTTAGTACAATTATCTCGACTTAAAAATAACCAACGTACTCTGCTAAATCAGAATATTCATTGGTTGTTTGGCGTGCGGAAACCTTCGATTTAAATCGAGGGAGGAGCACGCCTTTCTCCTTTCTATAATGCTTTAGCTTTTACTTTCAATAGAAAATACGATACAATCAAAGTATTGAAAGGAGGTTAAATAATTGGAAATTTCTCTAACTATTAAAGCTAGCATTTACCCTAGTCAAAGCGAAGCCAAATCGCTTAAGAAAACGATGGAAGCTTACAGACAAGGTTGTAATTATGCGTCGCTGTATGTTTTTAACAACAATTTTGAACTTGGTCAATCGAAGCTTAACAAAGCCTTGTATCACGACTTGCGTGATACCTTCGGCTTGAAGTCGCAAATGGCTCAATCTGTTTTACGGACTGTAATTGCTCGTTATAAGACTGTTGCCACACAACTAAGTCAAAAGCCGTACAAATGCCTAGGTTATAAAATCGAGCGTGACTTAACTTGGCTGTGGAAACCTATTACTTTTTCTAGACCACAATTTGAGCTGGTTAGAAATCGTGACTGGTCGTTTAAAAACGACAATCAAGTCAGCCTTAATACGCTTGATGGCCGGATTATTTGTCAAATCTCAATGTCAGGCTTTGAAAAATATCAAGATTGGCAATTTGGCAGTGCTAGGGTTTTAAAATCTGATAAGCACTGGTATCTCCATATTTCCGCAAGCCGGGAAATTGACGATTACGATATTAATCAAACTCGACACGTAATTGGAATTGACCGTGGTTTAAGGCAGATCGTTACCTGCTATGATGAAAAAGGCAAAACCTTATTCAAAAGCGGCAAGCAGATTGCTAAAAAACGTAACCATTACAAGCAGTTAAGATGTCACTTACAGCTGACTAATACCAAATCCTCTAAAAGACGAATCCGCAAAATTGGTCAGCGAGAGAACCGCTGGATGAGCGATTATAATCATTGTTTGTCTAAGACACTCGTTGAAAAATACGGAACTGATTCATTGTTTGTTTTGGAAGATCTAACTGACGTAACCTTTGATACCGTTAATAACCACAAGCGTGAAGACCGATATGAGCATTGCTCCTGGTCTTTCTACGACCTTGAACAGAAATTGACTTACAAGGCTCATCTCAATCACAGTGAAGTGATTAAAGTTGACGCTTACTGTACTAGTCAGCGCTGTCCAAAATGCGGACGTATTAACAAGGAAAACCGTAAGCACAATCTACATTTGTACATTTGCGATAAATGTGGATACAAGTCAAATGACGACCGCATCGGCGCAATGAATATCCAAAATCTTGGAACAATGTACGTTAGCGGTAATTATAAGCCAACATATCAAAAATTAGTCTAGTGTATAAATTATGCTAGACCGCCGTACCTATCAACGTGCGGAAACGTCTTTTGACGTTTGAGAAGCAACAGCGTAAAAGGTATTTAGCCTTTGGTTGTGGGAGAGTCTTTACTCACTTGTACCACAGTTAGCTAGTTGCAAACCTGGGAATTTATTCCCAGGTAGTTGATAAGTGATGATTAAAATATTAACAAAATCTCATGAACTATCAAAAAATAGGTTGGTTTTACTAAAAATGAGTTACTTAAACTTCCCACACCAAAAAGAACTATGAAGCCTTGAAAACTCAATAGTTTAACCAGTAAATATTCAATTATGCTGCTAGTGATGGCGATATAGCCTCTTGCATGTACTTCGGGAGGCGGGAAATGAAAGCTTTGGTGAACCTTTCCATCTGCTCTTCTGTCAGTTGGAAGATCTCTTTCACGCTCTCGAACATGGCTTCCAC